>JBFZEZ010000590.1:0-9758 GCA_041306585.1 Spirochaetota bacterium
TTTGCACACCTTTCAGTTGAAGAAACAATTCCGATGGTCAGAAATATTATTATTGAAAATTTAAATGATCTTAATAAGTATACCCTCATTGACTAATAAACAATCAGAGGTTGTTCCATGAAGGAAAAAGTCTATTATATACCGTCAGAAAAACATATCGATGATAATGCTTTATTCTCCAAACTCAAAGATCTGATTAAATCCGAGAATCTTCTTGATTTCATTAAGCCACACGACATGATCCCGATTAAAACACACTTTGGGGAAAAAAAAGACCTCGGTGTTGCACGCCCAGTCTATTTCACCATGCTGGGTGATATTATCCGTTCAAAAAAGGCATATCCTTTTCTCACTGAAACATCAACCCTTTATAAGGGCGATCGTTCAAACGCCATTGATCATATCAGACTTGCACAGAGGCACGGTTATGGGTGCGATAAGACAGGACTTCCCGTTATTATGGCAGACGGACTCCTGGGAGATGAAGAGATTGAAGTTGCAATTCCAGGAAAAATTTACTCACAAGTAAAGATAGCGGCTTTGCTTGCCAAAGTTCAGGGGCTCGTTGTTGTCAGTCATTTTACTGGGCATCTGGCAGCAGGGTTTGGCGCCGCCCTGAAAAATATCGGCATGGGATTGTCAAGCCGTAGAGGAAAAATGATCCAGCACTCAACGGCAAAACCCCGTATAAAACCAAAGGCTTGTACAAAATGCGGGGTATGTATTACATGGTGTCCTTCTACAGCAATTACCATGCAGGATACAAGTGCACATATTGACAGTGCCATGTGCATCGGGTGCGGTCAATGTCTGGCAATGTGCCGTTTTGATGCAGTTATCTATAATTGGCTGGCAACATATGAGGACCTCCAAAAAAAGGTTGTCGAACATGCCATGGGAGTTGTCAGCATTTTGAAAGGGAATATTTTTTATATCAATGTTCTGACCCGCATTTCAAAGGATTGCGACTGCATGCATTCATTTGAAAAAATAGCCCCCGACATCGGATTGCTGGTTTCTCGTGATCCGGTTGCATTAGACTCAGCATCTTTCGATCTGGTCGAAAAAAATACAGGTAAAAAGCTGACTGAAATTTCTTACAATATTCCCAATAAGCATCAAATAGATTACTCGCGAGAAATCGGTTTCGGTAATTCTGAATATGAGCTGATCGATGTTTAAATTGCTAATGGAGGAACTATGATCTCATTTAATTCTTATGATGACGTCATCAGGCTGGTCTATGAGAACAACCAGGAACACGTATTCGCATATTGGAACGAGTTGACTGATGATCAAAAAAAAATTCTTCTTACCGAACTTGCTGATATTGACTTTCATCTCCTGAAAAAACTCTTCACTGAACACCAAAACGTAAATACTATGGACTATAAACCTGCTCCCTATATTCCGGTCCCGAAATCAGAAGGGGAAAAAACTAAATATGCAGAAGCGCGTGCTGCAGGCGAAAAGCATATCCGGGATGGAAAAGTTGCTGCATTTCTTGTCGCAGGTGGGCAGGGGTCCCGACTCGGTTACGAAGGCCCCAAGGGAATGTATCCTGTCGGGCAGGTGAGCGGTAAGACACTTTTCCAGATACACGCTGAAAAACTCGTCAAGTATTCCCGTAAATATGATGTTCGAATCCCATGGCTCATCATGACCTCAAACATCAATCATGACGAAACGGTATCATATCTTAAAGAAAAAGATTATTTTGGCCTCCGCGAAGATGATGTTATAATTTTTTCTCAAAATATGATACCATCAATAGACCTAAATGGGAAACTTATCCTCGAAACAAAAAACTCAATATTCAAAAACCCCGATGGACATGGAGGCAGTCTTACTGCGCTTGCAACATCGGGGACACTTGAGATATTAAAAACCAAAGGGATCGAGACAATCTCTTATTTTCAGGTAGATAACCCCCTTGTGAAAATTGTCGACCCTGTGTTCATTGGTTTTCATGTTCTTCAAGGTGCCGGCATATCAAGCAAGGCCCTGAAGAAAGCTTATCCCGAGGAGAAAGTAGGTGTATTTGTAGAATTTTCCAACAGCCGCATAGGGGTTATTGAATACTCAGACCTACCTCATGATAAAACATATTTAACAGATTCATCAGGAAACTTCCAGTTTTCATCCGGGAGTATTGCAATCCATATTTTCAGCAGATCGTTTATTGAGAAAATTACCACCGGGAACGAAATTTCCCTGCCATTTCACACTGCCAGAAAAAAAATTAAAGCCTATTCCGGAAATGGCAGCAAGGAAATTGAAGGATTCAAATTTGAAAAATTCGTTTTTGACTCTCTCACATTGACAGAAAAAAATGTAGTGTTTGAAACTATTCGAGAGGAAGAATTTGCACCGGTCAAAAATGCGGAAGGAATTGACTCAGTTGTTACAGCCCAACAGCTCATGAGTGATCTGATAAAAAAATGGCTAATCGAACGCAGGATCGTAATCCCCAAAAATGTACAAGTAATTGAAATATCACCCCTCATTGCAGTTGAACCTGATGATTTACCGGATTGTTTGATTATTCCTAAAGCGGAAAAAGTCTATCTGGAATAAATGATACTTAGCAAAGATTCATAGCTTTTAAAAAAAATAGACTCTTTTATATCTCACACGTTAATTTGAATTTAGTATTCAGTTTTTCATGGAATGCCTTAAACTTTTCTTCATCGTTGAGCCCATACTTATCGAGAATGCTCTCCTCTAAATAGAAAAAACTGTATCTCCGATCTTCTATCCCGCAGAGCATGTTGGCAATGTAGACCATCTCAACGATCTCCCTGCTATCAAGGGCAGAGTTCAAAGGTGAATGATGATATTTAATTGCATCCACAAGGTAATCCGGGAAATTCCACTTTCTCGCGATCAATTCTCCAATTGTAGAATGACTGATGCCGATCGATATTTCTTCCATAATAGTCGATGTTATAATTTTCCGGTTTTCTACAAGTTTCGCAATAGTCTGTACTAACGACATATCGGTTGCCAGGAGAACGATTTTCCCTAGGTCGTGAAGGAGTCCTGCCATAAACACATTTTCAATCCCTCGGGATAGTCGAAAATGAAGTGCGAGATTACGGGCATAGAATGCTGTCTTATTGCAATGTTCCCAAATCTGTTCAAACCTGGTATAACGCTGATCAAGAATGGTGCGGGCATTACTTGCAATTAGTATCGCATTAAGATTTTTAAGCCCAATAGTCATGACTGCAGTGTTTATGTGTTCAATCCGTTTACCCGGGAAAAAACCAGCTGAATTAGAAAGTTTAATTACATCCACCGATAAAGCCGGATCAGTCATGATAAGGTTTGTAATTTCATCAATTGAGGATTCAGGGTCATTACAGAGCCTTTCAAGCTCAGTTATATGTTCCGGAAATGTCGGAATACCATCAATCTCCTCAATTATACGATTTTTGACCTCGCTTATGATCTTTTGAGGCCGCAGGTGTCTTGGGATAAGCAGGGTTGTTGCGGTAATATGTCCCTTACTTTTTATACGAAAATATCCCGGGTCTATTCCCATGTTTTTAAGGAGCAATATTGCAAGTACAATCCCCAGACCGGCCCCTTCACTTGAATCTTCAATCTCTCCATACGCTTCGGTAAAATCATTGTATTGCTTAGCTTTCGCGATCCTGAAATTTATCCGATCAAGCTCATCCGGTATAAGTGTTGCATTATTGATAACCTGTATAACCAAATCATCATTTTTAAGGTGAAACTTAATTTTTAAGTAATAACCGCTCTTCAATACATCATTTTCGATGATATTAAAATCACCAATTATTTCATTTTTGAATCGAGCCATCCCTTCTTTATACATTTCCGGATCATTTATATCGAGTCCCTGTTTCTGAAAAAATACCCGTTTTACATTTGCTTTAAGTGCATTGACAATGACTTCCCTGAGGATCATGATTAGTGAATTAAGGAGAAACATATGATCTATCTTTGCCAGTAATTTTACCATTATGCCGTTCATAAGCATAAGGAACTTTTCATTGATAAATTTGAACGATATGGTTATCGGTTCTCCATTTTCAATCTTTTTGGATAGTTCTGAACTTTTTATTTTAAACATGTTGAATGAATCAGTGGATAGCCCCTGCCAAAAATTAAATAATTAAATCGGTGTTTCCTCTAACTCTAATATGTATTCCTGCTAATTCCGGGATACAATTCATGATAATGATTCTTTTATGAAATATGAATTGTAAATATATATCTATTTACATTATACAATATAATAAATCTTGAAAATATGCAATTTTTTATTTATTTTATGTAAAAATTCATTTAAAAAATTTTTTGTTGAAAGTTTAATGACTTTATAGTATAACGTTATAATAGATATAATAATTTTATGCGATCGTCAAGCAATTAATAAACGATCAGATATATTCACTAATTGACAGAATAGAACCCGATTAGAATGCCTTTTTGCAAAATGACCTTAGTGCGGCCAATAAAATAACGTGGGCACCGTTAGATCACAACGGAATCCACTTATTATCCTAAGCTGGAGATTGAGTTAGTATGCAGGTAAAACTTTATGGAGTAAGGGGATCTCTGCCTTCTCCTCTTCCTCCTGACGAATATAGAAAAAAATTGACCAAGGTAATCAAACGTGTTATCTCCTCCGGCATTTCCGACCCTTCTCAAATACATGATTTCATTGAAAAATTACCTGAAGAATTGAAATACGTATATGGCGGGAATACAACATGTGCAAAAGTCACATCGGACAGCGGGAAAACGTATATTATCGACTGCGGGACCGGGATCAGGGTGCTTGGCAATGAGCTACTCACTGGGCCTTGCGGAAAAGGAGAGTGTGAAATAGCAATTTTTCTGACCCATAATCACTGGGACCATCTCCAGGGTCTTCCTTTCTTTAAGCCGATATATATTTCCGGGAACATTTTAAAATTCTATTCCCCTTTTAATGACCAGGAAGAGCTTCTTAAAAAACAGATGAGCCCTCCGTTTTTCCCTGCTGCTTTCGATGCCACCCCGTCATCAAAAGAATTTATTTATCTTGACCCGAAAAAAAGAGAACCCATACAGCTTGAAGATGACCTGCGGGTTGAATTTTTTCCTTTAAAGCACCCAGGAGGAAGTTTTGCATACAAATTCATCCAAAATAATAAAATTTTTGTATTTGCAACAGATGCTGAATTTACCGGGGAAATTCTTGAACAGCTGGGGTCGAAAACAGACTTTTTCATGGATGCAGACCTTCTCATCCTTGATTCGCAATACACCCTGCATGAATCATTTTTAAAAATTGACTGGGGACATACAAGCTTTACCATGGCTGTTAATTGTGGAATCCGCTGGAATGTAAAAAATCTTGTTCTTACGCACCATGATCCTGATTATTCTGATGCAACCCTTCGTGAGAATTATCATCTGGCAATCGAACATCGCCAGAACAATAATACTATCCTCCCCCATTTATATATTGCCCGGGAAGGGATGCTATTTAAACTGTAACAGAGATGACATTGAAAAACATCAAAAGGATCCTCCCGGCGGTCATTTTTATACTGATGATTCTCCCGATTTCAGCCACTGCACAGCGCACAAAGTCGAGCCTCAGCGCGGGAGAACAACGTTTATCTGAAAAAGGACTCAAGGATAACCGTTATTTTTTTTATTTCATCAATTCCACGGTGACAAACTTCGGGACTGATGAAGAAAAAAAGATATACAAGGAAGCGATCCAAAGGGACATCGTAGCCCAGCTCTTATTTATGAGATTCCTTTTTCATGATTCATTTATCGAAATCCGAAAAGCACAGAAACTTCTTATCGATCTTTACAAAATGGCGCTTGATCGTGATATTAAAACCACTAAAATGATCCTGAATGAAATGGCCCCGGAAATTACACAGACCGGTGATAAAAAATCCCGACATTATCTCCGCCTTGGATACCGGGATGTAACCACTGCAGACGCAGACATGATCATGGCAAACAACAATCGTGAATCGCTCTATTCGGCACGTCTTTATAAATACGCTCGGGCCATCAAAAAGGCCAAGCATGGTAAACGGTATGCTTTTTTTTCGATTTTACAGACAAGAACCCCTTTTAAAGAACAGAAAGAATGGGGTATTCTATCTTTTGATGACATGCAAAAAAAAATTGAAAATATTTCACCTGAGAAAAAAGATTTTTATACCCTCATCCACCTCGATAATTACTACAGATCAAAGTATAATAAATCCTTTTTTGAACTGACCTGGGAAAACCCAAACCTCAATGAGATACCTGAATATGCGAACTATTTGAAAAAAAATTAATCAATTGATTACAGGAGATGACATGATCCCGAAAATATGTTTTTTTGTAATAGTGCTTTTTATTTCATGTGCACATACGGCAGGAAACGATATCCTCCTCCCATCAATCGGCTTTTATTCGACTCCAGATACAATTATTGATCAATTAAAGAAAAAACCATCAGGACCCCGAGAGCATTTCATGTTGGGCCTTGCATACAAGGAGAAGAAAAAATTTAAAAATGCAATATTTCATTTTGCAAACAGCTGTTTCTCAAGCACAAGAAATGAAAACCTGAAGCTATTTGCTTCTCCCGTATACTCATTTATTACCGGATGGCACTTCAAATCAGATTTGTATGATGATGCTGTCTTTGAAATCGCGAATCTTTTCTCACATTATGGCGAGCATGAATTCTCAGTGAAATTCATCGATGCAATTTCTAAAGAAAAAAGTATTCTCTACCGAGATGCACAGCTTCTCAAAGCGCAATCACTCATCTCACTAAAACAATTTGAAGCTGCAAAAAAGACCCTTATAGAAACAGCTGCGCTTTTCCATGATATCCCCTCTCTTTCCATTATCTCTATACGGCTTGCAACAGCACTCGACAAACTTGACAAAAAAGCCGAATCTTTCGCAGAATACCTAAAAGCCCTTCAGTTAGATGAAAAATCTTGGCAGGCCTCCGTAGCAGCATCGCAAGCCCTTGATCTCTTGCCAGCAGTAAATCCACAACTTTCGGATTCAGATTCACTAATGCTTGGGAAAGCCCTGTATTATGCAAAAAAATACAATGAAGCGATTAAAATTCTTACCACCTATGATTCAGGAAAAAGTAATGAAATCAAAATATTTCTTCTGAAAATATATACCCGCACCGGCGATAGTGCCGGAATCTCACGTATATTTTCATTGGCACAGGGAAATGATAATTTCATGAACCTCTTGCTTAAAGAACAGGCAGATGAATACTGGAAGATGGGTCGAAAAGGCGAGGCAGTTTTGATATTTCAGAAACTGCTCCAGAGCGGGAACCAAGAGATTGACCGCGATTCTCTCCAAAAAATTGATGACGAAGCTGAAAAAAATAGAAATATCGGATATGATCGGCCACTTATAGAATATAAAAATAAATATAAAGACAGCAAAGCAGAATTTTATCTGTGGGTCCTGGGAAGAGAATCAATTAAAATCAATCCCCATGCAGCGCGTTCCTATTTCGAAGAATATATAAAAAATTTTCCCGAGGGAACCTATTCAGGTCATTGCCGCTTCTGGCTTTATAAATTGTATGATAATACCTCTGAAGCAGATGCAAAGACCCGGATACTTAAGGAAATAATCCTTAAAAATGCCGATTCATATTATACGTGGGCCCTCCTTGATAATCTAAAGGAAACTTTAAAAATAGACGAGTTGAACAAACTCTACACCAATGCCCTCAATCGTAAAAATCATGATGATGCAATGTACTATCACTCTCTCCTCTTTTTCAAAAAAGGAAATCCCGAGGAAAGGAATCAGCGATTGAATTCATTATCCCATCCTCTCATTGACTCATATTATGATTTTGAAAAAAAAATATCCGGCATGAAAATTTCGGGTAATTCTGGAACCGTGAAGCGGCTCGAAAAATATTTTGAAATCGGATACTATGCAGCTATCAACAGGGAAATCCAGTTAATTTCTGAAAATGATATAGACCGAAAAGATAAATATATCGCCCTCGCCTTTTATGGAAGGAAATACAATAACCATTTTCTCAAGGCTTTTGCAGTGCTTGAGCTGCTAAAGCTCCATTCAATGAAAGAAAATATTTTTCTACAGCCCGAATCAACTGTTCAATCTCTTCTTCCGCTCGGCTTTGCCACATGTGTCGATCGCTCATCAAAAGAATTCGCGGTTGATAAAAACCTCGTTTATTCAGTCCTTAAGGCTGAATCCCTTTTCAATCATAAGGCCATCTCCTCAGCAGGGGCTACAGGTCTCATGCAGCTTATGCCCCCAACGGCAAAGGGTATAGCCCGTGACCTAAAACTTTCTGAATACGATCTTTATAATCCATGCCTATCAATTCGCTTTGGGGCCCAATATCTGGGCTGGTTAAAGCGTTATTTCAAAAACGACTTAGGTTCTATGGTAGCGGGATATAATGCCGGAGCAGGGAACGTGCTCAAATGGAAAAAAAACCAGGACACTATCGACAACGACACTTTCACAGAATTTATTCCCTTTATAGAGACCCGATATTATGTTCTCAAGACAAAAAAATTTTTGATTCAGTACCGACTCATGTATGGAGAGTAATGAAGCATTGGTTAATAACCATATTTTATGCATCACTGATTATCAGTATATCATGCGGCGGGAAAAATGTATTATTTGAAAGTCTCGAAGCTCGTGCTCGTATCAGGAATGGAATTGAAAAATACACATCAGTTAATTGGGATATACGCCTCCAAGCGATACAAGGGGTAACCAAATACATTCAGACATCACATACAGATGATAGTGTATTGTACCGGGAAAACAACCTCAATTTCCAACTTCTTGTGGCACTACTTACTAAAGCCACGCATGATGATCATTCCTTAATTAGAATTGAAGCCCTGAAAGGACTCATGCGAATCCTGCCGAAACAATCTTTCGAGCGCATAAAAGACATGGCTCAGAATGAAAATGAAAACGACAATGTTAGAACCTATGCAATTGAAACATTGTCGCTGTATCACAATCCCGAAACATTTCCTGTTTTCATTCAAGGTCTTCAAAATGATGATTGGATAGTGCGCGAAGCATCAATATCCGGTATGCTAAAGTTTGAAAATGATGTGTATCCAATTCAACTGATCCCTCATATAATTCAGTGTATTACAGACCCGAATGAGGGAGTGAATATTGCAGTACTTGAACATGTGACAATTAAAGATGAAAATATTTATAGTGTGATAGCTGGAAAATTCATAGATAACAAGAAAAAAAGCACACTGCTGGTTAAAGCATTTTTACAGGCATTAAAAGGATATCACCTTGATTTCAAAACACGAGAAAAAGTTATCAATCTTCTTGGATCTGAAGATGTAGAAATCCGGATAAGGGCGTTAAGGGTTTTAAAAGAAGAAAAATCAGTTAATAAATAGAAAGTCGGATATAGTCCCCAGGATTTGAATTTCATCACAAACAAAAAACCCGAACAGTTTCCTGTTCGGGTTTTTATAATATGGTCAAGTCTCACGACTGATTAGTACTGGTCAGCTGAATATATCACTATACTTACACTTCCAGCCTATCAACCTCGTAATCTCCGAGGAGTCTTTAGTGTCTTGCGACAAGGGAAATCTAATCTTGGAGTTGGCTTCCCGCTTAGATGCTTTCAGCGGTTATCCATTCCGAACATAGCTACCCAGCGATGCCATTGGCACAACAACTGGTACACCAGAGGT
>JBFZEZ010000591.1:0-3501 GCA_041306585.1 Spirochaetota bacterium
ACTGATCGTATGCGTTATATGCTTTCAGCTGTTAACCTTTGTCGCAGGGAAAGATTATTACCTGACACAGCTTACCATGTCGGCGTATTATTCCCTTGCCATCATCGGCTTATGCCTGCTCATGGGATACGCAGGGCAGATTTCCATAGGCCATGCCGGTTTTTTTGCTATCGGGGGCTACACAACAGCAGTTATTTCTAAATTCGACTGCTTGCCTTTTGCCGATACTGCTTTCATTAAGCTCCTTACAAACGTTGGGTGCACATATAGCTCGGGGGGGATGCTTCGTATTTCTCCATGGGTTTCACTAACAGCGGCCGTTATCCTGACAATTGTCATCGCTTTTCTCATAGGTATTCCAATTCTTAAACTCAAAGGACATTACCTTGCGATGGCAACACTCGGATTTGGAGTTATAATCTATCGCATTGTTCTGGGGACACGTCTTTTCGGCGAGGCCGACGGCATCAGCGAGGTCCCGCAGTTTATATTCTTCACGGGGCTGCAGGTCAGCGGCGATATGGGTATGCGGGTCCAGAACTATTATATAGCCTGGATACTTGTCGTCATTGCTGTTGTCATGGTTTTGAATCTCATTGATTCCCGTGTCGGTAGGGCACTCAGATCGATCCATGGGAGCGAGGAGGCCGCGAACGCAATGGGAATAGATACTGCAAAATATAAACTCATGGTATTCGTCATATCAGCAGTATTCGCTTCCATCGGAGGATTTTTTCTCACCCATTACAATGCCGGGATTGGTCCATCCGAATCTGATGTCATGAAGTCGATCCGCTACGTGGCTATCGTGGCAGTCGGCGGTATGGCGAATCTGTGGGGCTCCCTTTTTATGGGTGTGATTTTGAATTATCTATCATTGCGCGGTTATTTCGGATCTTACGATGACGCTTTTTTCGGCCTGGTGCTGATCATTATCATGCTTTTTGCTCCGGAAGGGGTGGTGAGAGTTCAAGTATACCAGAGACTGTTTGCCACTATCATCGCAATAAAAAATCGGATACAAAAAAGGAACCCGGTATTATGAAATCCAATAATACAATAGAAGCGATACATGGAATGGCTGAGAAAAAAAATATAGGGTCTGCACATGTATCCTCAGTAGACATATCCTCGGCCCCTTTATTGGAGATCCGCAGTCTGAATCGTCGGTTCGGCGGTCTCCATGCTGTCAATGACGTAACATTCGATGTTCATAAGAATTCAATAAAGGCTGTTATCGGTCCCAATGGCGCAGGCAAGACAACGTTATTCAATCTTATCGCGGGGAGTCTTATCCCTGATGATGGAACAGTCTCATTCGAAGGACACCCTGTTCACGGCCTGCCGCCATATAAAATTGCAGGGAAAGGGATTGCGCGGACATTTCAGAATATCAAGTTGTTTTCCCACATGACGGTGCTTGAAAATGTTATGATCGGCAGACATGTAAAAACGCGGAGCGGCTTTGCAGGCGGGATTTTAAAGCTCCCCCGCACGTTGCGCGAGGAACGTGAGATCAGGGAGAAGTCCATGGAAATCCTTGATCTTCTCGGGATCATCGATTACGCAGATCAGGATGCTCTCAGTCTTGCCTTCGGTACTCAGCGCACAGTTGAATTCGCGAGGGGACTTGCTATGGAGCCGAAATTATTTCTTCTTGATGAACCGGCAGCAGGATTGAATATCCACGAGACGGCTGAAATTGCCCGGATGATTGCAAGAATCAGGGACAGAGGGATTACTATTCTATTAATTGAACACGATATGTCCCTGGTGATGGATATATCCGATGAAATTGCAGTATTGAGTTCCGGGAAAAAGATCGCTGAAGGGAAACCCAAGGAGATACAACGCAACAGCGAAGTCATAAAAATATACCTGGGGGATGACGATGCTCAGGATTAGAAACCTGCATGCGGGCTACGGGAACCTCCGCGTACTCAAAGGGATCTCGATGCACGTCAGTCCTGGTGAAATCGTAACGATCATCGGGAGCAATGGCGCCGGGAAGACCACGCTTCTTTCAACGATTACCGGTCTTCTCCGCGGCGATGAAGGTGAAATTTTTTTTAATAGCACGGATATCATGCGGATGGATCCTGAAAAAATCGTTGAACATGGATGCTCACTTGTCCCGGAAGGGCGGCAGATCTTTTCCACCATGACAGTTGAGGAAAACCTTCTTCTGGGCGCATACCCTTTGAGAAAAAAGAAAGAGGGAAAACCGGTTGATGATCTAGAAAGAATGTATGACCTTTTTCCCAGATTGAAAGAACGGCGGAGCCAGCTGGGCGGGACCATGTCAGGGGGCGAGCAGCAGATGCTTGCAATCGGGAGGGCGCTTATGGCGCAGCCTAAGCTCCTTATCCTTGATGAACCGTCCATGGGACTTGCGCCGATTGTGGTCAGGTCGATTTTTCAGGTGATAGTGAAATTGAGGGAACAGGGGAACACGATCCTTCTTGTTGAGCAGAATGCCCGCGCGGCCTTAAAGATCGCTGACCGCGGTTACGTTCTGGAAACAGGACAGATCCTGATCGGCGAATCATCCGAGGACCTGCTGAACAACAACGATGTTCAGCGCGCATATCTCGGTAAAGAATATACCAGCATCAGCGAGTGAGGTGTCCATGATTTACAACAGAGAAATAGAAACCATGCCCCGCGAAGAGCTCGAACAGCTTCAGATAGAACGCCTCCAGACGACTTTGAACAGGGTATACCGCAATGTTGCGTTTTACCGGACTTCGTTCGATGAGAGAAAAATCGACATCGAAAAGATCAGGAGCCTCAGTGATCTGCATACGCTCCCGTTCACAACGAAAGAAGACCTTCTGGCGAGCTATCCATATAACATGTTTGCAGTCCCTCTAAAAGACATAGTGCGCATTCATTCATCATCCGGGACCACCGGAAAATCGGTCGTTGTCGGATATACAAAAAATGACATCAAGAACTGGTCGATCATGGTTGCCAGACTTCTCACAGCTGCCGGCCTGACAGAACATGATTTTATACAGATCGCATACGATTACAGCCTTTTCACAGGCGGGTTCGGTTTCCATTACGGCGCTGAACGCATCGGCGCTTCGGTAATTCCTTCTTCAACCGATTCAAATATTAAAAAGCAGATTTTGGTTATGAAAGACTACAAGACTACAGCCCTTCTTTCTACGCCAAGTTATGCGATTGCAATCGGCAACGCCATGCAGGAGATGAAGATACACCCGGAGGAGCTGAAGCTTGCCTGCGGCCTTTTTGGCGCCGAACCGTGGAGTGAAGAAATCAGGACCGGCATTGAGAAGAAGCTTCATATTACGGCTTACGATAATTACGGGCTGAGTGAAGTCATCGGGCCGGGTGTTTCGTGGGAATGCAAAGAAAGGAACGGCCTGCATGTCAATGAGGACCACCTGATTGTTGAAGTGATCAATCCCAAAACGCTGGAACCGGTCGGTGCCGGCGAGCAGGGGGAATTGGTGTTTACCACCCTCATGAAAG
>JBFZEZ010000592.1:0-7142 GCA_041306585.1 Spirochaetota bacterium
ATATGGGATGAAAGCGTGCGTTCTTACCCGGGGAGGTCTGACGGACAGGTTCTCAAAATGTATTTGAGGGAACAACCTGTGCAGCGATGCACAGCTGAGCCGTCAGAAGTCAGCAGAGGCCATAGTACCCAAGCGGATCGATACGCAAGGGGAAGGGCCGAACATCAAGAGTCACGAATGCATCTGATTTCGAGAAACAGGCGTTAAACGCAGCCACCTCCCTTGGGAGCCTTATGTGTATTTAATCAAGCAAAATTCCCCGAAAAAATCATGAGAATTCCCCATAAAAATTGACGCCTGCGGAGTTCTTTTGTCGCGCCCTTCTACCCTGCCGCCCCATTGAAGTATTGTAATTGTCTCAGAAGAAATCCACTTTGTTTATACTTTTTTCATGTCCGGTTTTCCGGGCTCAGTATACACACCCGTTTTTAGGATTATCACATATTTTAAAAAATATACACAATGAGCTATTTTGGTTAAGACAAATTTGTCTGGATTAATTTCCTTTAAAAACGTCCTAACCCATGGGATCAGTCGACTTAATAGATAATTTTTATTAATTATTAATAGTACAATATAAAAAGCTATTTATGATAGGATGATTGGTTTTGTCTGAAAAGAAGTTATTTTTTTTAGGAGAACTAATATGAAAACTGCAGTAATTCTCAGATCAATGCTTATTTTCTTAATTCTTTTCTCTTCACGTTGCGCTGATTTTGATAAGATGAATATATTATTCGACGATCCAAGTGAAGTTGTAGTAAGAGTAAATTACGGTTCGCTTTTCGGCCAGGTAGTTGACCTGAATTGGAACCCTGTCCAGGGTGCAACCGTAGTATGTGATTACATTGTAGGTACTATTACACAAACTACAAATGCTTCAGGTATTTTCAACTTTGCTGTAGTGCCTGAAGGGACTAATTTTGTACTGACGGTGTCAAAAACTGGATATTTCCCGGTGACAAAGAATAATGTTACTGTTAATAAAAGTGTCGCAAATGATGCAGGTAACATACTCCTTGTTCCAACTACTGCGTCACCCGGCATGTTTACAGGAAGGGTTATTGATTCATATGACGGCACTCCTATCAGCGGAGCTACTGTTGAAATTAGAGATTTCAACAACATACTGGTTAATTCACAATTATCAGCTGGAGATGGGACTTTTACTACTGCTGTTATCCCTCCTGGATCATATACCGTTATAGCTAAAAAAACAGGTTTTTTTGATTTCGTACTTGATAACAGGATACTGGACGGAAACAAAGACCTTCACGATCTTCCTCTATGTGAAGTACTTACAGGAAATCAAATCAGGGTATATGTGACCTGGGCAGCATTACCTGCAGATTTAGACTTCCATGTTGTTGGCCCAACATCCAATGCCAACACAGGACATCCTTTCTGGGAAGGCGCTCCTAATAACAGATTCCATGTATTTTACGAGACACTTGGTTATTATGAGAACACTGGAGAGTATACAACTTCAGAGCTAAATTCTACAACATCACTGGTACTTGATGATGTTGACGGTTCAGGGCCTGAAACTTTAAATTTAAAAGGAAATTATGCTCTCGGTGATTACAATTTCACCGTAAACATTTTTGATTGGAGTTGGGGACCTTATTGGTATGATGGAGCTTATACAGCAATAGCCAGGGTATATAACTCAACCGGATTAGTCAGGGAAATCCCATTTCCATCGACTCCTCCTTCTCCAGCTGCTTACTTCTGGAAAGTGTGCAGGATCAATAAATTTGGTGCTGGTGATACTGATATAACAGTTACTATACCTACAGCTAATCCGTATCTGTATCAAAGTGGTGCATTATTTGTAGACAAGACATCGATGGACTGGACATTCTAAACTGGTCCAGGTATATATTTAAATCTGAGGGGCAAAGCTCCTCTACCGAAATTTTTCCCTTACGCCCGGCCTGGCCGGGTGTAAGTTTTTTTGGGGAAGCCCAGACCATAGGGTAAATCCAGAAAACAAAAATTTCATGCCCTCTCCCGCTCTATAATAAAGCTTTATATTTACATTAGATTTTAATTACCATAAATTTTTCGCTATGCATATAAAAATAATTCTTGGTGGTACTTTCACTACATACAATGGGGATGCCGCAGCACCAGATTACCTTCTACGACTTGATGTTAATGGTGCTCTGGATACTACATTTAACAACGGGGGTATAGGGATTTCGGGGGGCTCAAATAAATTACTTCCCATTGTAATTTATTAAAAATAATTAATCAACCGAGGAGGAGGCGGATGAAATAATCATCTGTAGAAGTTTAGATTTCATCTGACACATTCCGTTCCAGAAATTGTTTGAAAGATCGAATCTAACTTTTTTTCTTTTGCAATATTTTTTGAATCTAAAAAGGTCTCCATCGGTGTTTTCCCATAGCAGTATTTGCCTGTGTGAGGCCTTTCTTCATTGTAACTCTTAATCCATATATCAAGATCAGTTTGAAGCTCATCGAGATTGTTGTAAACCTTTTTCCTGAAAGCTATCATATAAAATTCATTAAGTACAGTTTTATGAAAACGCTCGCAGATGCCATTTGTCTGAGGGCTTCTGGCTTTTATCTTTGTATGATCAATATCTTCTATCGCAAGATATAACTGATATTCATGATTTTCAATTTTCAAGGCACTTCTGAAAATTGTTGGTAAAGTCGCCTGGCTTAAATTTCGGTCAAAATGTCTACAATCGAAGCTCAAAAAAATCAATCACAAAACGCGAAATTCCGCCCCCCTTTAAGACTTTATCCCCTTGATGCATAGCCTTAAAAAAATGACCTTATAGCGCTGTTTTGAAATATTCTTTCGCTTTTTTACTCTCCACCGCATGGTCCACGATCGGCGTCGGATAATCCCGAAGCGTGTCCGTCGTGCGCTTGTGCAACGTGTGTATTTCACCCGGTTCGAGTCCCCTCAGTTCGGGGACCCATTTTTTTATATACGCGCATAAAGGATCATATTTCATCTGCTGCAGCCATGGATTGAATATCCGGAAATACGGCTGCGCATCGCACCCGGTGGAAGCGGCCCATTGCCAGTTGCCGTTGTTAATCGCCGGGTCATAATCGGCGAGATGTGCGGCGAAAAACCGTTCGCCGGTGCGCCAATCGATGTGCAGGTCCTTTGTGAGGAAGGATGCTGTAATCATCCGCACCCTGTTATGCATGATCCCGGTTACAGCAAGCTCCCTCATCCCCGCGTCCACTAGTGGAAATCCCGTTTTACCTTCGCACCATGCTTTGAAATATTCATCGTTTCGCTCCCAGGTCACCTTATTGTATTTTTCACGGAATGACCCGCTGAACACCCGCGGGTAATGATATGCTATATACATAAAAAAATCGTGCCAGTACAACTGCCTGATGAGGGGGTGGGATTTCCCGAGGGTTTTTGCAGCGGCATGATACACTTCACGAATAGAGCATGCCCCGAATTTTATAAAAGGGGAGAGCCCGGATGTCCCCTTTCGATATGGATAATCGTGTTCATTGGCATAGTTGGCGCATATCCGTATATTTTTCAGGACAGAGACGGCATTATCTCTCCCCCCGCGCACCGGAATGAGATTATTATTCCGGGGGAGAATTTCCGATGTGAATTTTTCATCCAGCGAACCGGGAATGGATAACGCAGAAAAATTTCGGAAACGGAATTTTTTAGGCAGAGGGACCTGGAATGCAGAAGCATTTTTATAAAATGGGGTGAACACCGTATAGGGTTTTCCATCCTTTTTAAGATAACTGTTAACGGGATGAAGGAGATAATCTTCACTTTGTAAATAGGGGACACCACGCAGGCTGCAAGCGTCGGCAATGCGCATATCGCGTTCTCTGCTGAATGGCGTATAATCGGAATTTGCATAAACGGCTTCAATGCCATGCGCTTCAATAAGTCCGCTGATGACTTCTTCCTGTTTGCCGTGCAATAGGTGCAGCGCTGAATTTTTTTCTTTCAGGCGCCTCGACAAATCCCCGATGCACTCGATCATAAACTGCAGGGCATTCATGCTTTTGCCGGCATTGTCATCCACCTGACGGGGATCGAAAATGAAGCATGGGGCCACTTCAACCGATTCATCCATGGCTTTCATGAGCGATGTATTATCGTCCAGCCTGAGGTCGCGCCTGAAAATGAAAAGGGATCTTTTAAATAATTTTTTCATACAGGGTCAAATAAAGCTTAGAATACGTCATCTTTGATACCGACATTTTTGTCCCTTATTTTATCATAATCAAAAGCATTTTAAATCTTTCAACGGCGTTCAGGGCATGGGTCTTGTTCGCGGGCATGATAATCATACCCCCTTTATTGACCCTGAATGGCTTTCCTTCAATAGTGATATCAGCCGACCCATCTGCAATATACACCATGGCATCAAATGGGGCTGTATGCTCACTTAAGCCCTGGCCTTTGTCAAAAGCGAACAAAGTGACTGTGCCTGTTTTTTTTCCGATAATGGTTTTGCTCACAACAGAATTATCCTGATAATCAATCTGATTCTCCAGAATGATTCCTTCCGCAGTATACAAAGTTTCTTGTGAATTGTTCATATATTTCACCTATGGTTTTATTTTGATTGCTGATTCCCACAGCATCATGCTGTGAGTGCATATATCCGGACAGTTACAGGAACCTTAAGAAAGGGGGAGCAGGATTTTTGCGTAGGTCTTTTCTTTTTTATCGGTCGTGACCATGAAATTTTTGTACGTGATATTGATGTTTTTGAGCAACACGACGATCATTGACAATCCCAGTCCCATGCCTTCAGCTTCAGGGTCGGGGTTTTCCATGTAAAACTCGGCGATATTATCGTATTTTGATGACCGGTCGATTTTTTCAGTTATTTTTTTTATCTCCCTGTTTGAAAGAGGGAGATTGTTGATTACTTCAATTAAAAGGTTTTTATTGATGACCCTCATATAAATACGGGTCGACAGGCGTTTTGCTTTAGCCTTGACGCCGTATTCAAGCAGGGCTTCCTCATTCAGAATAGAGCGGATCTGTCTAACGACCTCTACCGGATCATCGGGGTTGGTGATTTTTCCTTCATCAATAAGAATTTTTTTGGCATTGGCTTTCGTGGCGTTCGCGATGAGTTCTTTTATGCAGGAAAATATCGGGGTGAAGATGTCTTCGCGCTGATATTTATCCAGGATTTTCGCAAGGGCGAATTTTATTTTTTCTTCAGTATTTTCGAGCGCCGAATACGTTATGAAAACGATATCACTGTCGCTTTTAATCGCTGAAGTAATTTCTCTTTGGAATTTTTTTTCGAGGTCCTGATTTTTCATTCCGTTTGTCTTCTAAAAAAAGCCCCCGAAATCCCCCTAAGGGTGACTTGAGGAATTTTTATAGTGAATAAAGTTGTATTTTTTCCTAAATTCAAGTTTATATTAGAATAGAGATGTAATTGTTTTTTTTCAAGCATAAAATATTTTCAGGGGAATTAAAAAGCCCAACTCCTTCTCAATCCAAGATACTATCCGACATATCTCATAGTTTTCCCCGGATGTTCGGCAATTTTCGATGGTAATCATGGATTCAGTAACTAGATGTCATTCCCGCGCAGGCGGGTACGGGAATGATATGGACAGACACCCGATGAAAATGACTCGTTGCGTTTTTATTACTAACCCTCTAAAAAAAGTTCTTGATTTTGATAATGAAAAGAGTAGATGTACTATTCGGGGAGGATAACCGCATCTCATGAAATCAGTATACAACATGTCAGGCCCTGAACGCGCAGCCGCCCTTCTTGTGGCCTTGGGCCCGGATGTTGCGGCGGATATCCTTAAAAATCTCGATCAGAAAAGCATAGACCGGCTTATGACCGAGGTTGTACGCATTCAGAACCTCCCCCCGAATGAAAAAGAGGACCTTGTCGGTGAGTTCCTGATCGATCTGAAAAAATTGAAACATGCAGTTACAGGCGGGGAAGGCAAGGCCCGTGAAATTTTATCCGACGCATTCGGTCAGGATAAAGCCTCCCAAATACTAAATAAACTCGATGACCAGGATGTCGACAAGGCTTTTGAATTTTTAAAGGATGTCGCGATCGATCAATTGGCGTTTATACTGAAAGACGAACACCCTCAGCTCCTCGCTGTCACGCTCAGTAATCTGCCGCCTGCCAAATCAGGTAAACTCATGAAAGCGTTTGCGCCTGAAACCGCAAAAACGATCGCGATTCGAATGGCAAAAATGAAAAAGGTCGCGCCTGAGACCATTGTGAGCATTGCGCGGGGAATCAAGTTTAAGTATGAAAAATTTCTGCGTGAGCAGAAAGGCGGCGTGACCTCCGCAGAAGGGGTCGATCGGCTTATCAATATCCTGGGCCATATGAACTTTGGGGACGAAAAGAAGGTCCTTGACAGCCTGGAGAAAAGCACGCCGGGGATCTCCAGCAGGATTAAGGAGAAAATTTTTGCTTTCGAGAATGTATTGAACCTGGACAATAAGGAGATCCGAATTCTTATTGAAGAGATACATGATGATAAAACTATCGCCCTGGCCCTCAAGGGCGCCGGGGATGAAATTCGTTTCAAATTCCTCCGTAATATGAGCCGTGACAGGGCAAATGATATTCTTGATGACATGAAGATAATGGGGCCTGTGCGGTTAACCGATGTGGAAGACAGCAGGGGGGTTATCGTCGATATAATGCGAGAGCTTCATGACAACGGGGTCCTTCAATTGCGCAAAGATAAGGAAATATATGTGGAGTAACAGCATGGACTTTTTCAGGAAAGAGCTGAAGCGGATATTCAGGATGAGCATGCTGAAGAAAGCATTTCTCATCACATGGCTGTTTGTTTCGATCGGGCTTGTCTTTCTTCTTTTCTTCTTTACACTCGCAGGGTTTGTGTCAAAAGGAAACTATTTCTTTTATTTTTTCCGTAATGCGGGGATGTATCTTTTTCTGATAGCGCTGCTCCTTTCATTCATGGGGGTGCATGTACTCACTGAACCTGATGCCGGGAGTTCCCAGGGGATACGGTGGGGTGTCGGAGTTGTCTTCGGAAATCTACATTTTGTAATCGGATCCACCCTTGGTGTGCTCGCCCTTTTTCTACTCATCGTGATCATTCAGGCGGGTATCGGAGATCGGAAG
>JBFZEZ010000593.1:0-2563 GCA_041306585.1 Spirochaetota bacterium
AAACTGAAAAAAATATTAGAAGTGAATGAAGTAGCGTTAAAGAGAGAAGAAGTAATCCCATTTAACAAATATCTTAATCTTGTTAAAAGCGAACCATGGATCACCAGAAAGGCATCCCAACTTCTTCATGACATGCTTTTATCCTGCGGGGTTGAATATTCAATAGTTCCCGGTAAACCGATTAAACACAGATACAAATTTTTTGAAGAACGTAAATTCGTGGGGGATTATATAGTATTCGGGCAGCAAAAAGCAAAAGAAAATATGGTTGAAAAGATTGACAATGCCAGTCGCGGCCTTGAAGCCTCCAAAAGGCTCTGGATCCTGCTTGGCCCTCCAGGGTCTGCGAAATCGAGATCAATGGATGCAATAAAGCGTGCATTAAATTATTACTCATTGACCGATGATGGGAAAACATACATGCTTCTCCTCCCTACTGTTGACATACGTTTGAAGGAAAAAGCCCTGTTTGAAGAGAATGGCATATTTTATATTCAAAGTCCGATTTTTGAAAGACCGCTTCAGGTCATTCCACCTGAACTTCGTGAAGAGTTTCTTGAAGAATTGAATCGGGATGTCAAGCCGGATGTAGCAAAAGATTTTCTCGCACGGCATCCGCATTATGATAATGATTTTAACATTGAAATCGACGGAATAATGTCACCATTTTCAATTTATGTTATAAATGATTTCATGAAGACAAAAAAAATTTCTTTCGCCGAACTCCTCGATTTTATCAAGGTCAAACGTATGATCTTCGATGCCAAATCAAAGACTGGAATCGGTTCATATACCCCGCGGGATGAAAAAAGCCAGGAGGCAGGATCTCTTGTGGGAAATATTGATTACAGTCTCCTCCCCCGTTTTGGAAGCGAGTCGCATCCGCTCGTCCATGATTACAAGGGAGAGTTATGCGCCGGTGCGAATGGATTCGTGGAAATTCATGAAATTCTAAAATTATCTGATAAATTTTTATATGAGCTTTTATTCGCAACTCAAGACAGGTTTTTTAAACCGGAGGGGCAGCCGCCTATCCCATTTAACGGGGTTATCATTGGCCATACGAATTTCCATGAGTATAATATGTTCATGGCCAATGAATCTTTTGAGGCATTGAAATCCCGTACGACCTTTATTGAAATGCCGCTTTCGGTGGATTTCAAAGAAGAAGAAAAAATTTATGCTTTCACATATTCAAATGATAACAGGGGATGGAACAAGGAGAAAAAACATCAAGCCCATGTTGCGCCTCACAGCCTTGAATTTTTGAGTCTTATTGCAGTTATTACACGGCTGTATGAATCCAAACAAAATCCCAATATTTCACTTCTCCAGAAAGCGCTTATTTACGCCGGCCGTGCTGACAGCGGCGTTGATAATAATATGGCAAAAACAATGATCAGCGAATTTGAATTCACGAAACCGTCTGAAGGTACATTCGGCCTCGACCCGCGATTCATACAGAACGTTTTTGAAAACACGGAACACTTCCAGATCAATGAATTTGCGGCAAATATTCAAAAAATTCATCAGGACCGCGGGGATCAGGCCCTGCTGACATCAATTGCCCTTCAGAATCCATGCGTCACACCGCTTGATCTGTATATTCGTATAGAGAATGCGCTGAAAGATACGTATGCATCCGACAAATCAAAACTCGCGCATTATGTTGAAAAGATACTTCCCCAGGCTAAAAAATGGATTTTCAGCCAGATATCGAGTGATGTATACAGTGCAATACTACGGGACGATTCAGTTGTTGAGACGACCTGGAAAAAGTATACAGACCATGTGCGCGCCTATGCTCATAACACAACGGTTAAACATGAAGTGACACAGGCCGATGTACAGCCGGATGAAAAGTTCATGCAAACGATCGAGCAGTACCTGGGGATACCGGAAAAGGAAGTATTCAGGAAAGAACTCTCAGATGCAATAGCAAGTATTAGTTATCAGGTTCTTCTTTCTGATGAACCCTCATACCAGAGTGCAATAAAACGATATGTATTTGAAAATGAGTTCAAGTCGACGGAAAATATGAAACTTCTGGGCTGGATTAAAAGCGGAAGCAGCGCAGCGAATGTTAATTCAAAGGAACAGGAACAACTTAACGATACGATAAAATATTTGATTGAGAACAGACGTTACTGCGGCAAATGTTCTTTTCAGGCCCTTACAATCACTGCTAATGCGTCAAGCATCGTAGTATAAATATAAGGACGTGACTTATGGGCGACGTTAAGATCGATTCCCATGATAGTGAAGGCGCTTTTAATGAATTTATCGAGGACCAGCTCGATAATATGGTTGAACAGATTCTGAATGATGGAGTCATTGAGGACCTCGGGGGGAAGGCAAGCGATGTTATAATCGAAATTGACGATATCGCGCCCCCGACATTCGTTTACGATGACGGTTCTGCAGGTGCGTCCGGCGGCCGCGGGCAAGGCCCAGGCAAAAACAAGGATACTCTACGGTTTATTCTCCCCTTTGAAAAATTAATGGGTCTGATTGCAGCAAAACTTAATCTCCCCCTGCTCACAAAAGAAGGGCGGGGAAAGAT
>JBFZEZ010000594.1:0-3084 GCA_041306585.1 Spirochaetota bacterium
CTCCGGGGGATTTAGGGGGCTCTTCGTGAGAATTGATTCATATTCATGCGATCAGAGCACTAGTTTCATGGTAGTTACAAAAAAAACAAAGTAAAAAGACACAATATAGAAAAATAAAGAAAAAGCAACCAAAAATAATAAGCAGGTAACCTGCTATGCAGCGCCGCAATATGAGTTGCTATGACATCCCATCGGCGAAAATATGGATTGGACGAAACTGCCCCCCGCATGTTATGCGGATCCGCTGTATGGCCAAACCCGCAATTGAAAATCAGATACACTGAACTGAAAAAAAACGATATAATCCCCCACGCAATATAATTCTGCAGAGGGATGGTCCCATTCTCCCAATGCCAGTATGTAAAACTCATTGCCACTGGTTCCAGGATCAAATCGAGCAATACCGGAAGCAGAGTGGCGATAAAAAGCGCGATGATCCTGTTTTTCGTGATGAGCAGGGCGCTGCTGATGCCGCCATACAGGACGATCACCCAGTTGAAGCTTATCACGAATGGAACACCGAAAAATTTCGGCCCAAGGACATCGCCGTACCGGTAACTGCCGAATACCCGGCCCGTTGCGACGCCGACGGCCTCGAGTATAAACGTTACGGCCCCTGCAGCCCCGACCCACGCAAGAACGCGCCATTCTTTTCTGATAATGGCCGGCAGCAGAATAACGATCCCCGACCCCAGCAGGACAAGGGGGGTAAGGGCAAACATAAACGGCCTCACTGCCGGAATCATGTGCCCGACACAGCCGACAGCGTACACAACCGCCAGATTTTTGTACATTGTTATTTTTGTGAAACCCATCGGCCTTTCCATATAACTGTTTTGCGCTTAGTTTTCCAGATCGAAACGATTCCGGTCATCAGCATAACGCACATCTGAAACGGATGGAGGAGAACATTCCATGCCGCATTCTGCCTGCCGAGGACCGACAGCATGATACGCTGGGACGCGAGCAGTACGATGCATGCGGCATAGCGAGCGTCCCATATCGTCATGATCACCGGAGCGAGAAAAACAGAAAAGAAAAATAACAGCATCAGTACAAATGCCGCAGGATTCACATTAAATCCGGGATAAAAATTTTTGGTAAATCCAGCCAGCGCTCCCCTGAACGAATCGTACATTCTGCAGAAAATACCCTCTCCTCCAAGCACCGTCATCACTCTCAATCCTTTTAATTTAACCGCACGGGCAAGCTCCATGTCCTCGACCAGCCTGTCCGCTACGGCGACATGTCCCCCGATCGCGTTATATGCGTAACGCTGAAAAAGCATAAATTGCCCGTTCGCCGCGACAAATGAAAGCCAGGGAGAAAGATAGACAAGACGCAGCGGCAGAAACGTGAGCAGGAGCCAGTTCATGCAGGGGACAACCAGCTTCTCTCCAAGCGAACGCACCTCCTGGGTCGGGAAAGAACTCAGCAGATCCAGTTTATATCTTTCCATGCAGGCAACCGCGCCTTCGATGCCCCACTCTGCGATCCTGCAGTCCGCGTCCATGAAAAGAAGCAGGTCGCTCCCGGCAGCACGAGCAAGCTGATGACAGGCCCAGTTTTTGCCGGTCCACCCGTCGGGAAGCTGCGTCCCCTTGATGAGTGAAATATTTTCATAACGCCGTGCATATGAAAGCACCTCTTCAGATGTTCCGTCTGTCGATTCATCGTCGAGCACGATAATTGTGCAGCGGGCGTAGGTCTGCGCCGCGAGGCTTTCAAGGCACCGGCCGATTGTGGCGGCCTCGTTGCGCGCCGGTATAAGTATGCTCACCTTCGGGGTCCAGGCCGGACTCCCCTGTTTCCGGGAGAACACAGGTGCGCTCACCAGGTTGACGAACACAACCAGCGTGAAAAAAACCGCACAGCCCGCAAGTGTATAAAAAATTATATCCGCCATCTGAACAGGTCTCCCTCGAAAGTTCGATTGTACGATGCCTGGTCGAGCATTGCAATATTTTCACTGAATAGACGCGAAAAAAGGGGGAAATCAGAGACAGCCATCCCCGGGGAAATCGGATCGCCAAACCGGCAGATAACGTCAGGATACCGCTCAGTGAAATAGCATATCTTCAATCCGACCGGCATAACCATGAAATCTTGCGCGCCGCCCCCGCAGATCATGCGGAGCCCGGCCTCCTTGAGGCGGAACGGCCTGCGGTCATACGGTTCGAGCGCCCCCTGGGGAAACATCACGACCACGCTCCCGGCGCTCAAGACATCATTCGCATAACGCATCGACTCGTCCGTGCTCGCGCGGTCAGCGGGGTTGATTGAAAAAGCGCCCACCTTTCTGAAAAACCAGAAACGCCTGAGCTGTTCCTCGAGCATCATGACATGAAACAGCCGGTCATGGAGCTTCCTGCAGATATAATCGGCGAAAAAGCCGTCCCACCAGCTCATGTGATTGGGGAGCAGCAGAAGCCCCTTACCTTCAGGTATGTCGGGAAAATGGTTCACGCAATAAAAATGGCCGAAGCTTTTCACGAGAAGACGGTCCATGTACCTGTTGTACAAAAACCTCCCCCATTTTTTATGGTCAGCCTTCAGCATTTCCCGCTACCCCTCGTATTTCCTTATAAGACCGGCCGCGATCGCCCCGGAAAGCACAACAAGCGGTATGCCCCCGCCGGGGTGCGAGCTCCCCCCGCAGAAATACAGCCCCCGGTAATCGCGCGACCTGACAGGCTGCCGCCAGAATGCCGCACCCCTGCTGTTAGACGAAATCCCGTATATGCTCCCCCTGTAACTCGCTGTGTTCCGCTCGATGTCAAACGGCGTCGCTGTGCGCTCAAAAATTATTTTTTCCGCACGATCAATCCCTAGGTTTTTTTTGATGCGCTTCAACACAGCAGCCCGCAGGGAAGGGATGTCATACTGTTCTTCGGGCGGCCGGGCGGGGTCGTTATACGGAGCGTTTATCATGACAAACCAGTTCTCACAGCCGTCCGGCGCGTCATCTTTTTTAAATTTGGAAGAGATATATGCATACACCGTGGGGTCATCCGGGCAGCGCTTCTGGTCGAAAATATGGCGGAACTCGCTCCGGTAGTCGTCGGAAAAAAGAATATTGTGGAT
>JBFZEZ010000595.1:0-7563 GCA_041306585.1 Spirochaetota bacterium
TCTTAATTCGGGCGCCCCCCTCAGTTGCGTTGATCACGGTCACCGCCACTTTTGCGGCTGAATCCTCGAACCACCCGCGGTACAGATCGAACACAAAATCGGAAATAACGTTTCCATCCCCCCCGAAGGATTCAATGTATTTAATTTTACGTTTGCGCACCACCCGCTGGTTGATGGTATCGAGGTTCAGCATGCGGTTCGTCATGGGGAGCCAATCGTCATTATGATAGGTGCCGCTGCAGTGGATTTCGCGGCCGGTATACGCCAGGTCTTGTCCGACGAGAATAATAGGATTGCACCCCAGGTTTAAGAGCAGATCGAAAGCGCTGGTTGCCACAGAGCCCCCTGATTGGATGTCGCCGATTTCCCCGGTTAAGGGTTCAAGCCAGTCCATAAGGGGTGTCATTTCCCGCCGCGATTTATTGGAGGAATCGCTGAAATATTTGGAGGTTGTACTGAATATCATTTCACCGCTGTAACGGCGGGAAATACCCGGGTTCGACACCATATCGGCAAGAAGCCGGTGCCCGTCGTATTTCAGGCCCAGAAAATGTTTCACGCTGTGTTTTTGCGCATCGATTGTCATGATAATATGGGGCGTGATGTTTTTTTTCTGGAGGACCTTGATGGCGGTGTCAACACAGATGATGAGGGCTCTCTCCCTCATCGACCCCAGCAAATCGATGTTTTTTCTTAGTGAGGGGCCTGCTGAGCAAATGATACCTGGATAGGCTCTGAACCTTCCGAAGAGGCCCTTCACCGTATGTGAAGTAAAGAGGTGGGGTGTATTTTTGATAATATTCCCGGCCCATTGTTCCTCAAATTCAAAGCGTGTCAGCAGATCGCTCACCTTGGAGGATATATACCGCTGGATGTCGCCCAGCATGGCGTCGTAAAAATTTTTGTAGAGCAGATATGAAGGGCGGTGCGGGAAGTGGGCGATACCCCTGAATTCGGCAATATCAATCTCTTCGAAAATAGAGGAGAGGCCTTCATGACCGGTAATCACGATTATTCCTTTGAGATTGTCGGGGACCGCATTACGCGCGATTGAAACGACCTCGCTGTCGTGTTCAAGGGCTACAATTAGGGCATCAGGGAACCTGAGGGTCAGAGCCCGGCAATGATACCCAAGACCGAGCCCTGAAACGACGATCATTGACGCGCGTCCCTTACTAAACGCCGCCGCTGCCCTTTCAGCTTCCTTTTCCGGATTATAAGCCGAATGAAGCCGTACCTCCTTCCCGTCCCTGAAGACAAGGGTCTTGGAGCCGTCAGGGGTATCCTGGAGAAAATAATGTCCCACCGCGATGTGTCCTTACATTGTCGAGTTGAATTCCCGGTATCTCATTTCAAGGCTTCTGTGGAAATTCTGGAAGTCTTTTTCGGTTTTAATGGCAAATTTTTTCAGTATCTCGCTCTCGAGATACTGAAACGTCGCTTTCTGCTTTTCGACGTTGCAGATCATGTTCGCAAGATAAACAATTGAAACAATGGTACTGT
This sequence comes from Spirochaetota bacterium, assembly GCA_041306585.1. GTDB lineage: Bacteria > Spirochaetota > UBA4802 > UBA4802 > UBA5550 > JBFZEZ01. Next base: position 1,504 of record JBFZEZ010000595.1, read on the forward strand.
CTTCCCGGTCCGCTGCGAGGGGCGAATGATGATGCCGTATGACATTGATAAGGTATTCAGGGAAATTCCATTTATCAGCTATCATTGCCCCGATCTGGGAATGGCTGATTCCCAGGGCAATCTCCTCTATCATGGTTGAAGACCTGATGTTTTTTTTCTCAACGATTTCAGAGATCGTCCTTGAAAGCTTTTCATTGAGGGAAAGGAGGATTATCTTCCCGATATCGTGAAGGAGGCCGCCAAGGAAGGCGTGTTCTATTGACTTCTGATGTCCGTATTTTTCGGCTATCATCCGGGCATAAAATGCTGTTTTAACGCAATGGTTCCAGATCGCCTCGAATTTATTATATTTTTTTTGGATGATTTTTTGTGCGGCCGCGATTGACACCAGATCCCCGAGGTTTTTAAACCCGATGATTAATATCGCGTCATTGACCGTCTCGATACGGCGACCAGGCATAAATCCGGCTGAATTGGCGATTTTGAGCACGTCAGCCGTGAGGGACGGGTCCATGGTAATTTTTGATGATACGTTTTCAATCGAAACCCTCGGGTTTCGGCACATGCGCTGTATCTCGATGATGTGTTCAGGAAAAGTGGGGAGGGCCTCGATATTTTCAATGATCCGGTTTCTGACGTCCGATTTTATTTCAGCATTTCGGAGGACATTGGGGATAAAGATATGCGTGGTAACCGAGTTGTTATCGTATGAAATTGAGAAGGCGTCATCACGTATCCCGGCATTGTACAGGAGAAGCACCACGAGCATAATGCCGAGCCCCGCGCCTTCGGACGCGTCATATACGATTTCGTAGGCCTCAGAAAAGTTCCTGAAATGATTCGCGGTTTCAATCCGGAAATCGATCCGTTTTTTTTCCTCAGGGGTGATTTGGGCGTTGTTGGTAATGTCGATAGAAAACCCGGATTCTGTTTTCTGCATTTTAATGGTGATACGGAAGCTGCTGCTTACTATTTCATCCTTCATTTTATCGAAATTGCTGATGATCTCTTTAAACGTGGCCATCCCCTTTGCGTAATCTTTCGGGTCGTTGATGTTGAGGCCCATCCTGTCGAATAATACGCGCTTGGCATTGGCCTTGGCGGCATTGAGGATGATTTCGCGCACTACGGTAATGATCGTATCGATAAGAAAAGGGAGATCAAGACGGTTCAATATCTTTGCGAGGGTTGAATTTGTGGCTAAAAATATTGCGTCTGAATGGTATTGGAATCCAATGAAGACCTGTTTCCCCTTGAAGAAGTTTGAGGTTAATTTTGCGATATCAATCATGAATTCCTTTTTACCGGTATTGACATACTTAACTCATTGTATCGGATTTTTACGGGAATGTATTTATTGATATATCGGGAAGGTGTTTTTTGCAAGAAATTTTTTTTATCCGGGGCTTTTCAGTTGGGGGGAGCGAGTTATATTTCGGGGCGTCAGGGGTGCGGGCCATGAAATATTTTAAATTGTTCTTTTTAGTGTCTGATAGATCCATACCGCATCCATATCATCAGTCAATAAAGCCTCGCCGGCCCCCCCGCGGAGGGCCGCGTTAAAATTAATGAGCCGTACGGGCACCCCGTCGATGCTGAGAATCCTCATCAGGGGCATGACGCATTGTCCAAGTTTCACCCCGGATGTAATATAACACCGCTGAATTGAAAAATTTTTAATAAACGATGAAAAGAGTTTTATGTTGCGGCAGTCGGCATTAGTGATATAGACGGTACACGATCCGCTCCTCCCCCGATTAACCAGAGATATGAACGAGTCGAACGCAGGCCTGTCGGGGAGATTGCCGGCGACGGTAATAGAGCCCCTCTTCATCGAAACCACTGCAACCCCCTTGGCGTGTCTGAAGATGGTCACCGGCCGGGGGGTGTCTTCCATCAGCTGTAAAAATAAATACGTCCCTGCAAGGGCCCCGATGAAAAGCAGTGGGGATATTTTTTTCATGATGTTCCACCGGATAAGGGGAATAACAGAAAGGGTAAAAAGACACACGAGGGGAGGGGCCGCGCTGGCGGGGTGAAAGTTTCCACCGCACGCGGCGAAGACCGCGACAAGGGAGTTCATCACTCTGCACAGAAGATCGGTGATGAGGGCCAGGAAACCCCCGATCGGGCCGGAAAAAAATGAAAGCGCTACCGACGGTATCGATGCAACCAGGACAAGGGAAGAGAGGGGGACGATTACGAGATTGGAAATGAAGCCGGTAATATTGAACTCGTTCATGTGCAGCATGATAATCGGCGCAGCCGCAGCCTGGGCAGCGCAGGTGATGGCCAGGGACCCGGCCGCAAAAGAGGGGAGCGCCGCGAAGCCCTCGCGGTATTTCCTGTAAAGTGCGAGTATCCCGGCAGTTGCCCCGAAGCTCAGTTGAAATCCGGGTTCATACAATTCATACGGGAACAGGGCGAGGACGATGTTTCCCGACAGGAAGAGGGCATTCCATGAATTTTTTCCCATGTGTGCGATATTCATGAGGGTGAACATCCCGATCATGACGCATGAGCGGACAAGGCACGAGGGCATGTCTGTCAAGAAAAGATACCCCATGATAAGGGGGACCGTTACGGCCCAGGCAGTTTTTTTTGAAAATCGGAACAGCCCGAAAAGAAGGAGGGGGAGGGCCGCGATCACCCCCACGTGCAGGCCGCTCGCGGAAAGGATATGCGAAACACCGGCATTTTTATAATCGCGGACCAATTTTTTATCGATGAAATTCTGGTTTGCGAAATATAAGCCCCTGATGAGTCCGGCAGTATTATGCGAAAAAATCCGGTCAATTTTTTTCATAATCGCATCCCGGGCGGAACCAAAAATATCCGGCTTCACTGCCGTGATTTTTTTTACGCTGAATCTGTCAATGAAAAACATGACCCTGATACCCCGCCGTGCCATGCTCTTCTCGAAACGCGAGAGGGGGCGCGTCTTTGTGGTCATAACCGGCCGGCCTTTGATTTCAATGAGGTCGCCCCTTCGTGCGCCAATATCGTCCGCGCAATAGGCGCGGGCCATTACAGTGCCCCGCTCATTGTTCCCGCTGTTTCTGAGAAGCAGGTCGAGGGTATGCGTATATCGTCCCTGCGTAATTGAGGTAATTTCCGCAATACAGGGAGAGGGATAGGGTGGGGTGGAATGAGCGGTGAATGAAATAATTTTGGTTACAGACCCAAGCGCAGGGAGGAGAATAATCAGGGAAAAAAGAAGGCAGCGGAGGATGTTTTTATAACCCGCTCCCCCGCACACGGCAACCGAATACCGGAAAATAAAGGGCAGAGCGCCAACGCCGGCGCACCCGATGATGATCCCTGCCGTAATTTCGCCCTTGCTTCCCGACGGGACGCCGTATGCAATGATGATCGCTGAAACCTGGAGAAGGAACGCGGCTAACGAGGGGACCCTGACCTGCCTGATAATTTTTATGAACGAACTATCATGAGCGGCAGGACCCGGCATCTGTCACTTGATGTCCATGGGATTTTTGACGATCTGGGTGTTTGAGGGGGGATTGAAATTAAACTGGCTGTTCATGACCCTGGCCTTTGTGTCGACATTCGAAAGGGAAAAGCTGAATGAGTCTCCCTCCTCGTTTTTCAAAATCGCTTTTTTCAAAAGATAGGTGCCGTCCAGCAGGAGGATTATCTCAGGGTACCTTTTTTCGCTGTTTTTGAGCTTCAGCGTGTAGCCGCTTGATCCCTGCTGAGTCACGATAGCCATATAATCGCTGATCAGGCCCGCGATCCCCCCGGAATTATCTATGCCCAGGTCCTGGATGCCGCAGATGTTGCTCCCGGAATCGTAGGCCCAGAGCTTCTTGCCGTTCGAGACCAGTACTTTTCCCGAAGGGCTTGAGAATTTAATGTATAATTTACCCGGGGCCATGTATTTGAAGCTCCCGGTGTAGGTCATCCCCGACTGAAGCGTCCACGAAATGACGCCGATCATGCCGGAAATCCCGAACATGCGGCTTTTGAATTTAGCCACAGCCTCTTCCCCGGTCACAGAATACGCGGTGTGATACACCAGCATGCAGGCAGTTATAATAGCAATTGACGTAATTTTTTTCATCTTTCTACCTCGACTATATATACGTATGAAATTGATTTTTCATAAAAAAAATTTTAAATATTTAGCAAAAAAAAGCCCCCTAAATCCCCCAGAGGGGGACTTTAAGAAAGTCTTAATATGCTGCATCACAATTTTTATAAAAATACTTATTTATTTACATTCTCCCAAGTCCCCCTCCGGGGGATTTAGGGGGCTCTTCCATCATTTTTTGCATAATTTCCAGGGTGAAAACTTTTATTGCAAGAAATATATTATACAAACATAATTTTTCTAAAAAATTAACCCGATAGATATACTATGAAAAACTTTCTAATTTTTGCCGCCATCGTAACCGTCATGCTTTTATCGGTATTTAAAAGCCGTGAGGTATATCAATTTCACGTGAAGTTTTATTACCACGTGCTCAAGGGTGAAACCCATGCATCCCTGGTAAGGGAATTGCGGGCCATGTTCGTAAGCGCCCAGAAGTCAAACAAAAAGGGTGATTACGCTGACCTGAAGGATTACAGCGAGCGGATCATCCTCCTGTACCCGGAAGACCCGGAAATCGGGCAGGTGCTCGGGGTGAGCTATATCAAGCTTGGGGATGGGACGAAAGGGGCCCAGTACATCGCCGCTTCCACAAATGGAATATTCATCCCGGACGAGTTCATCGATGAGGTCATATCAGAAATGTTCCGGCAGAGATATTATTCCGACATCGTTTCCATGGTCGAGCGCCAAAACCGTGAATACAGGCCTGAAGTCATGATGTTTTACGGGGTGTCCCTCTATAACATGGGTAAATACGAACGCGCCATTGACGTACTCAGAGGTGCGCGCAACAAGGGTGTCGACAACGCCGAAGTATATCTCTATCTCGGACTATCGTACAAAAAGCTGAAAAATTACGATGGGGCTGTGATCAACCTGAAGCTTGCATTAGGGATGAATTCCGCCGACAGGTCCATTCGCAGGGAGCTGGTCGAGACATACCGCGCCCTCAAGCGGTATGAAGATGCCGAGAAGGTACTCCGCCTGAGATAGCCTACAGGGCCTTGTACTCGAGGCCCAGGGCAATATTGTGCCCCATTTTTTCAAACCCGGCCCTGCCGTCGAAACTTCCGGACCCATACGAGGCCACGTCGTTGGGCATGAAATACGTAAACGCGTACGCCAGGGTAATTTTGAGGTTCGAGATCACCCTGTAGCTCAGGCCCGCCCCCGCGCTGTGAGAATCAAGCCCTTCACGAAAATCGGTCCTGGTTTTTTTGTTTCCCCCATCCTTCGCGTACAAATACCCTACGCCGATATTCACCGGCGCTGCCGGAAAGGTGTAATCGATACCGAAGCCGGTTTCATACCCGTTGTCATATTTTTTTTCAAGGCCGTTCCAGTCGGCTTCCGAGTTCAGAAAATACGTGAAGTCAAATTCCATTTTGATCCCGATGATGGAGTACGAAATCCCCGCTGCCAGGTTCATGGGGATAGTCCTGCGGGCGCGCGATGAATCAGCAGTATACGAAACAGCGGCAGCCGCGAAGGGGGCGGCGTTCTCCGCATCTGTCTTAAGAACCAGCCCCGAATGCCACTCATAACGAACCCCGATGATAAGGTCTTTCACAGGCTGCCCCGCGATCCCTGCGATAAAGCCGTGACACAGGCCGGTCTGCTCCCCTTCGATTTTTTCCGAGACCGCACCGTCAGTTTTGAGCTTTCCCGTCAGACGGTTCGAAACATACACGAACCGGTAACCCGCGCTGATCGATATGCGTTTCTCCAGAAATGCGTACGCGAAATTGAATTGAAGGGAATAGTTGAGTTCGAGGTCCCTATATTCCGATGTTTTTTTCGTCCCACCGTACAGGTTGGCCTGGTCCAGGCTGGGCAATCCGTCATCGAACACCCCCCCCGCGCGGCCCCCGATATTGAGGAATCCCAGAGAGACAGCTGCGTCCCCCGGCCCCGTGTTTGCCCTGTTGTAGATCAGAAATATATTG
>JBFZEZ010000596.1:0-16278 GCA_041306585.1 Spirochaetota bacterium
ATAAAGCATATACAATATTTTTCATTGCGCTGGCAATTGTGATTACAATTATATATATCATAGCTCTTAGATTCGGGATTAACCTTTTGTGACATTGGAAACAGATTTTCAAATGGAAAAAAATTCAAATTTTCAATTGACTTTTTGTTGTGTGTTATATTATAATGAATTCTTATTGCTGTATAAGAAATACATGGGGGTTTTTTAATTTATGAAAAAAATAGTTATACTGTTTATTATTCCAACACTGTTTATGTCATGCATGTCTTCCTGGGGAGTCTTAAAGGTCAAGAATGATGAGTTTAAAGGGATAACTCTTGTAACCTTAAAACAATACATATGGTCCAAAGACGATGATCAGACATCTCATTATTGTGAATTTAACTTTGTTAAGGAAATTAAGAATAATAAAGCACGAAAAATTCAATTGTACTTTACCATAAATATGGCTCAAAGCGATCCCGATTTGACAAAAGATGTCTATATTATGCAGGATGATAAGTCAGTCAAAGTAAAATGGACGGATGGCAGTTATGCCTATTATAACATAAACCCGCAAGGAGAATATGTTCCTTTCAGCCAGTATGTGATTGACGGACGAGCTGTGGAATTCTCGGTAGTCCCGGTTAAATTTGTTGATTATACGAAACAAGACAGCAGTTCAAATAGGGATCGGGGCACAAGTTCGTATGTCGATTATACCAAAAAACATTCTCATGATAAGGACGATGACAGTAAGGGTGGAGATACCTATATTATTGATACTACGAAATATATCAAGGGCTTTATAAATATTGATGCTGCTATATATGAAAAATTTGACACAATGGAGGAATTTAAAATCCGTTTTTATTCCGGCTTCAGTACCATGACCTTCGATTTTTATGACAAATATTTGACGTTACTGGCTGATTTCAAGAATACCGATAGTGCAGTTGAAGAATAAATATGTTTAATGATTGAGATATCAATTGTGTGGAGAGATGCCGGATGGCAGACGTTGAAATCATCGGAAGGGCAATGAAGAATATAGTGAAATGGCGTGAGGGTAATAAATTCATATTCATGCAACCTTGTGATAATAATGATAATGAAGACCTCCTAAAATCGACAATTTTCTTATTTTGCCAAAATTTTGCGGATTAAAACCTTGCGGCACAGCATAATCAATTCCCTGATGGGTTCTCATCGTATTGTAATACGAAATATATTCTGAAATAATATTTTTCAGCTGACGCTCATTGACAACCAGAAAATTATCAAGGCATTCCCGACGAATTGACCCAACAAACCGTTCGGTAATAGCATTGATATTCGGAGCTTTTCCTGAGATGGCAACCCCTTTAATATTATAAAGGAAATAATCGATTAAAAATTTCCCGGAATTGTCGTGAATAAGATAGATCGTTTTTTTAACCGACTCTTCAAGTCCAATCAGCATCTGTTTTATGCGTTCCCGGATAGGAAACCGGGGAGCAGCTGCCCGCAGTTTCCTTGCAATGTGCGATGATGAATTCATCGTTCGGGGTATGTTTTCATTCCTCAAGAAAGCCCTGCAGCCAGCATGGAAAGCACGCTGATTTTCTGGATCATCATGGGAAGCCCGATCGCGCCGATATCGATGCAAAAATGGCAGATGACGCAAGGCACGATGCTTCGCGATTGCATAAAAGTATATCCCATGAATATACCATAGGCCAGGCTAAGGGCTGCCAGACCGGTCCCACCAATATATATATGCAGCAACGCATAGACAATACCCTGCACAATAACAACGATATGGATGTTGGGCACTGTTTTTTCCAGGAGCCGTGTAAGCACCAGCCGGTAATACACCTCCTCAGCTATAGCATTGAGCACACTCAACAGTATAACCGGAATTATAAAATAAAGGGGATGAAAGGTAAAATCGTTCCAAATGAAGACATACAAGGGGTACGCTATGCTGCACCCGAAACAGGCGTAGATGCTCCAATGCATCTTACCGCAAAGCAATTGACGCACATCAAAATTCTTCCAAGCAAGGCAGTCTTTAAAGGGCAACCGCGCATACATCAGCCACACTAGAGACAGGAGTGCTATGACAAACACCGGTATATAGCGCAAAAGATTTGAAAAGGATTCGGTTAGGGTTGCCACTAAATGAAATGGCCGCGAAATCACCCCGAATGTTTCCAGCGTGATATACGTCGAAACCAACACAACATGCAGCATTAGAAAACCGGCAAGGGCTGCACTCACCCGCTGGTTGGCGGATAGGGGAGGAGTCGTGGTCCATTTCTGACGTATAGTTCGTATATTGCCCCGGCGCACGAGTACAATTACCAGGACCAGGAGGCCCATGATAAAATATAGAATCATGATCACCTGGGCCTGGGTAAGCCACCAGAGCATCGCCTGCTCAGTCCTGATGAACTCGAGCAGGAAGCGGTAGACTCCATAGATCATGAGATAGCCAGACATCATAAGCCCGTTGTAGCGAGCAGGGTCAGGGGACGCGCGGAATTTTTTATACTGCCCCTGCAGAATGAAAAAAAGCGCGGTATTGAGGGCAAGCTCATAAAGGGGGACGGGATTTTTTCCGAATACCAGAAAGTCACCAATGTAAAAACGGCAGTTGTTCCCCCAGCAGCACCCTGCCAGGAAACATCCCAGACGACCGAATGCATGTCCCAGTGAGATATGCATAAAAATCACATCCATCACTTCCCAGAACTTAAACTTCATGGCGTGGATGAGTATCAGCAGATATATAACAGGGAGGAAGATCATGCCATGAAAGATGATGTATTTACCGTTGACGAGCTGTTCCCAGATAAACTCCTGTGTCCAGAGATGGACGGGAAAATATAGCAGGTTTATAAGCCGCGCCCCTGTAAAACCAAGCGGAAATAAGCCCACGAGTATAAGTACCATGAACAGCCTGACTTTTTTTTGTTCGTAGCCTAACTGCAACAGGCGCCGGTAAATGAATAAGGCGCTGATCAGAAGCCCGGTCCAGATGCAGGTGTAATAGACGATATTGAGCAGCAGGGCCAGGGTCTTAAGATCTAAGGAGTTATTGAGCAGATGTAACAACATTAGAGAATCTCCGCGTCTGGAATATTGTCCAACCGGCATTTATATATCATTGACTTCTTCTATTAAAAATGTCTCTATACACGGTAGGTATAAGAACTAATACCAATACTGAAGAAAAAGCTAATCCTGAAATAACAGTCATCGAAAATCCCCGCCAGATGGAGCCTTCACTTCCTCCGAAAAGAAGGGGGAGCAGACCAAGAGAAGTTGTCAGGGTTGTCATCATGATAGGATGTATACGGCTTTTTGCTGATTCAATTATATCTTCGTCATTAATAGTGCCCTTAGTTTTGTTTTTTTCAATGGTATCAATGAGGACAATGGCATTATTCACAACAATACCGACAAGAATTATTAAACCCATATAAATTGAAAGATTCAGTGATTTACCGAATACTATTAATGTTAGAAAAACTCCTATTGCGGCAAGCGGGATAGCTATAATTATTATCAGAGGCAATATAAAAGATTCAAAAATACCCGCAACCACCATAAAAACAAGCAGTATAGCTATGAGAATACCCGAATACATTTCTTTTCTGGAATCGGTCATTTTTTTCAGTGATTCACCAAAATCGACATGATAATCCTGCGGAATATGAATAGCATCAATCTCCTTTTTTGCCTTGATGGAAAAATTTTCAAGATCACCAGTTTTTAACTTAACCGTGATCGATTCCATGCGCACTTTATCCTTTCGCCAGATTGTGGTTATGCCGACGGTTTCTTCAAAATCGGCTATTTCCCCAAGGGGTAATGTCTTTTTATCGTTTGTAATTATGGGCATATAAGAAATTGATTCAAAGAAATCATTCCCGCCTGAGGATAAGCGCGCTCTGATATCAACTTCACCCATGTCGATGAATTTAGTGGCGACCGGGCCAAAGATCGCGCTTCTCACATAATCCCCGATTTCCCCGGATGAGAGATTATTCAATGCGGCTTTGTGCTGTTGTATATTAATTGCGAATTCGGGCCGTCCTTCTTTAAATCTAAGGACAACATCATCGACCTCTGCCATTCCCGCTAAAAGCGAGGAAAGCTTACGGGCAAGGGTCCGTATCTGTTGAATATCCGGACCCGTGATTTCGATATCCAGTTCATTCGATGATTCGTTTGAACGGTCCTCTTCAAAGAAAACAAAAACCCCGGAGACCTGGTTATGTGATACCCTTTTTTTCAGGGATTGAACGGCTGACGCTCCGGTGTGGTTTTTTTTGAGCCGTATTATAAGGTCTGCATGCCATTTCTCGATTTTTGCAGAAATTGATTTGACCGAAGCATCCTGTTTGAGGGACTGTTCCACATCCTTCACCAGACGAGATGTTTCTTCAAGGTTGGTTCCGGATGGGACATCAATAGAAGCATACACTTCAGATTTTTCAAAAGGCTCAATGTATTCTTTGCGCATCAGAATACCACCCGCTACCGATAACGCCAGTAAAATAATAAGGGTGATATATATTTTTTTTTGATTACTGAATGCCCACAGCATGACTGTTCTGTATGAGGGACGTTTCTCAATTATTGTTAAAACCTTTTGATAGTTGGAATAGAGTATTCTGTAAATTTTAAAAAGTCGAATTGTTTCAAAACATAAAGATACTATTTTTTTTATACCTTTGAATCGCGCAGTACCTCGATACGTGACTTGATACAAGTACGAACTCATCGAAGGGATCAATGTCACCGCGAGAATGAAGGATGAAGCCAAAGCCACAATTATTGTGCCAGCCATGTCGCTGTACATACTTCGGGTGTTATCACTAAATAGGAGAATGGGTATAAATATGCATATTGATGCGAGTGTTGATGCGAAAATAGCTTTGCTCATTTCTGCAGTGGATTCGATGAACAGCCTGATCGTGGGTTTTTGTTTTTTTTCTTCGATGCGATAACGAATATTTGCGAGTATAACAATGCCATTGTCAACCACCATGCCGGTTGCAATGGCAAGTCCGGAGAGTGAGATAATATTTATGGTGATATTGTTCAGATACATATAAATGAATACTGAAAGAAGGGAAAAAGGTATGGCCAGCATAACAGGAAAGGCATTTTTAAAGGATTTGAAGAAGATAAATAAAACTACTGATGATAGTATCATTCCGATGATGCAGCTTTCTATCAGATCACTCAGGGAATTTTCAATATATTCTGATTGATCATAGGTGATGACAGTCTTAATTTTATTATTTTTTAAAGTATCAATTTCTTTTCTTATATCACGGCAGACATTGATTATATTGGCAGTTCCCACTTTTTGAATAAACAGTGATACGTTTTCAATACCATCGATACGGGATATATCTTCTCTCGTCCCGGCATAATCACGGACATCGGCAATCTGATCAAGGGAGACAACTGAACCGACTTTTGTGGTTAAAATCGGGGTGCTCTTGATGTCGTCTATCGTGCGATATTTTTCATCAAGATAAATAGTATATTCCTTTTCAATCCCACATGTTCCCAATGGAAGGCTGATATTATTATCATGTAGCGCTGAATTAATTTTTCTGAAGTTAATTCCATGCGAGACCAGCCTGTCATCATGACAAAAAACCCCGATCTCCCTTTTTATTCCCCCGCCTATAGCAACTTCGGAAACCCCCTCGATTCGCTCAAAAATTTTCTTAAGGCGCTTTTCCGCGATTTCGCGCAATTCATCAATCGGTATTTCAGAGCTGGTAACAGTGATAATCATTACCGGTTTATCATCTGAATTATATCCATAGATCGAAGGTTCATGAACGTCCCGGGGAAACATTGCCCTGATCGGATCAATTTTTTCACGTATTTCAACAATTTTATATTTCATATCGACGTCATCTTTGAACGTGACATAAATTTTACTTTCACCTTCCTGGGACATGGACACCAGAGAATCTATCCCGCCAACCTCGCATATCCCCTGTTCGACAGGCTTGGTAATGATTCTTTCAATTCGAAAAGGTGATTGACCGGGGTAAGAAATCGATATGGTAAGTCCTTTTTTTTCCGTAGGCGGCATCAGAGATGTGGGAGTGTTCCATAGTGCCAATAAGCCCGATAGTATGACCGAAAGGAACAACATAAGGGAGGTGATTTTTCTTTCAATAAAGAACGCGACGAAACTATTCACTTTTTGACCTGTATGGATTGCGATGATTTTCTTTTTTCAAATTTGTAATAATACATCGGAATTAAAACAAGCGTGAGGACGGTCGATACCATCATGCCACCCATTAGGGTAATGGCCATCGGGGCCTGCATCTCTCCACCTTCCTCCAGTCCAAGCGCAAGTGGAATGAGGCCCACAACGGTAGTCAATGAGGTCATCAGTATGGGCCGGAGCCTGTCCTTGCCGCCTTGAATAATAGCCTGCTCAATTGACAACCCTTTACTGATGTAGTTATAGCAGCAATCAAGCAGCACAATCGAATTATTTACAACAATACCGGAAAGAATGACCATTCCCATGACACTGATGATGCTGATAGTATTACCGGTGAGGAGTAGGGAAAGGGAAATGCCGGAAATAGTCAGAGGAATTGAAAGCATGATGATCAATGGTTTCGTGAGTGACTCGAACTGTGATGCGATAATCATGTAAATGAGAACAATGGAAAGGAGCAGGGCAAAAATCAATCCATTGATGGAATCGCGTACTTCCTGGATTTCACCCCCTATGGAAGCGGTTGTACCTTTTATGAGGGGGGTAGTACTGACGATTTTATTGATTTTTTCAATAAGTTCTCCCGATGCTAGGCTTGATTCACAGGTAATGCTGAAACATCGTTTCTGGTCTTTTCGAATTATTTTATTGTACCCCTGCTGGACAATGGTGCGGGCAAAGGCGCTGAGCGGGATATTTTTATTTTCATTTGTTCTGATTGTAATTTCGGAAATGAGTGATTCGGATGCGCGGTACTCCTCACCGAGACGTACGGATATATCTATTTCATCGTCTTCCATATAGAATTTTCCCGCTTGATCCCCCTTTATAGAGGCCCGTAATTGCTCGGCCACATCGCTGATTGTCAATCCGAAAGAAGCCAGTTTTTCTTTGTCGATATCAATTTTTATTTCAGGCTTTTCTTTTTCAACGGTCGGATACGGGTTTCTGATAAAACTCGCTGCTTTAAATTTCTGAAGAAGCACCTGTATCCCGGAATCGATATCAGCAAAATGTTCCCCATAGACGTCAACCTGTATCGATGATGAAAGGATCCCCGCAAGAGATGAAAATTCCCTTTCATCGGCAATATATTCAATCTTGATGTTATCGGGGAGCTTGATCGTTTTTTTTAAATCATCCATTGCCTCGCGGGTTGTTACGTTTTTCTTTTCATTGAGGGTTACCATCATTTCGGCGGTTGATTTGTTCCTTTCCCTTCCGAAATATTCTGAAATTTCATCCGGGTTGTATCCGACGTCGATTATCCTGTTATGCACGTAAGGTTTGCCCGCGACAATGGAGTCGACCTGAAGAATGATGTCTCGGGTTGCGGTAAGGGGTGTCCCCTTCGGTGAGACAACGCGGATTGTAAATGACCCGCTGTCGGTTTCAGGCAAAAAACTTGTATGGAGGATAAAAAAAACGAGGAGTCCAAAAACAAATGATCCGCCTCCGGCAGCGAGCGCGAGCCTGAATTTTCCGATGTGCGTTGTAATCAGGTTTTCATAATTTTTTTCAAGAGAGGAGAAAAACCTATCGAATGCATGTTCAAAGTACGTGATCCACTGTATAAGAAATTTCGGGATTTTGATATGCTCAATAATGAACTGTTTTATTAAAGATTTCTTTTTTAATAGTGGATTTTGACCTGAATTTTTTTCTTCCAAAAGAACGAAGAGTGCGGGCACCAGGGAGATGGCGACAATATATGATATAATAAGCGAGATCGAAACGGTGAATGCCATTTGCGAAAAAAATTCACCCGCGATCCCCGAAACGAAAATAATAGGAAGAAAAACAACAACACATGTCAATGTTGAAGACAGAAGGGGGGCGATAACATCGCTCGTACCGTCAATGCACGCCTCCCTGAGTGGCTTCCCACGCTGAATCATTTTCTGGATCGATTCAATAACAACGATACCGCTGTCGACCAGATGTCCGACCCCGAGGGCGAGACCGCCTAACGACATCATATTTAATGAGATTCCCTTCATATACATGAGAAGGAGGGTTATCATAATTGAAGATGGTATGACGGTTGTTATTATAAGTGAAATCCGTAAATCCTTGAGGAATATCAGAATGATAAAAAACGCGATTATGCCGCCCTCGATCGCCGCGTTGGAAACACTGTTTATTGAGTTTTTAATGTAACCCGAGCCGTCATAGTTGATTGAAAAATCCAAAGTTTTACTGTATTTCTCATTGAGATCGGATACAAGCCGTCTGACGTTTTCACATACGCGGACTGTATTTTTCCCTGATTCTTTTATAATTCCAAGACTGATACTTTCTTTTCCATTAAAGAATGAGATGCTTGTCCTGTCCTTGTATCCGTAAGCCACCTTGGCGATATCGCGAACGTAGATTGCCCTGCCGCTTTTGCTTTTTTTCACCAGCACATCTTCAATGTCTTCCAGGTTTTTAAATTCGCCAATGGTCCGTATGAGCAATTCTTTATTCCCTCTTGTGACCGTTCCGGCCGGGAAATTATAGTTCGACATGGTAACCGCTTGAAGAACATCATAAATACTCAAGCCGTGGGCATACAAGCGGGGAAGATCGATCATAACTTGAATCTCTTTGATGACCCCTCCGATAATTTTTGCGCTCCCCACACCGTCAATGCGTTCAAATTTCGGTTTGATTTCCTTTTCAACAATTCTGCGGATTTTATCGATATCGCTGTCCCCTTTGATTGATATCCCCATAATCGGCTGGGCATTCGGGTCGAAGCGCGCGACAATCGATTTTTCAACATCCTGCGGCAAAATCCCTTTAACGAGGTCGACTTTTTCCCGGATGCGAATTGCGGCATAGTCGAGATCAGTATTCCAGTTGAAGGTCGCTACCACCAGACTCGCGCCTTCGATGGATTCAGAACGAACCCGTTTGACCCCGGCCACACCATTGACCGCTTCTTCAATGGGGCGCGTGATGAGGGTCTCTATCTCCTGGGGGGATGCTCCGGCATACAGGGTGATAATTGAAATTTCGGGATATTGAATCGGCGGTAAAATGTCGACATCCATTTTTCCCAGTGAGATCACTCCGAAAATAATACCCGCGAGAAAAATCATCAGCAGGGTGACCGGTTTTTTTACGCTTAATTCCTGTATTCTCATGGCTTAACTGCTAAAATACGTAATAAAATCTTCAAGAAGATAGTTTCCGTCGGAAAGATGATCTTCCGTATCATCACTCAATCCGGTTCGTCCGCTGGAAACCGTCAGCTTGTAATAGTTTTTAGGTTCAAGGTTGAATATATATAGATCGACAGCGTTCGGCATGTTTTCGGGTACATCTATTTTCCATATTACAGGATGCTTGGTCACATGCAGATTTCCATCCGCATCGATTTCATCTCCATAATATGAATCATAGGTGAACTTGACGGCATTGAGTGCTGAATAAATATCTATTTTTCGCGTATTCTGATCACCGCGTCTGTTCTCGAATATAATGCGTATAACGTACATATTGGGATTTCCGGATATAGACGGATTAAAATATGCCGGCGGTTCATTGGCCTGCGTTGATGAAACCAGCATTATCGGATCATAGAGGGTGTTTAAGGGCCAGCGGAACGGGTTTTCGGGATTGGGCCCCAGGGTGTTGCATGGAAGCTGTTCTATGCTTGCAATCGACAGGCTTTGTGAATGCGGGCCGTTTATTTTGAATGAAAATGAGTAATCACTATCGAGATTGTTATTGCTTGCATCCAAGGCTGAATTTTTTATGGAAATGGTGTAAATCCTTCCAAGTTCGTATATCGCGTTATGTATCAGGCCTATAACGATCTCCTTTTTATCGGTACTCCACACCAGTTCATAATCAATAGCCGGAGTTATCGCGATAGCATCCCCGGTATCGTTTCTTCTCATCGGTTCATTAAAGGTTATCCTGATATCGGAATTTTTTTCCATAATACCGTCATTGAGATTGTTCCCCTGCAGTCTGACATCCGTTCCATTAAACCTGGCGAAAACTCCGACGGTGGGATCAGATTGATCATAAAGAGTCGGATGAGTTATATCGTCTCCGGCCATAAACGAGCGTTTTTGTTCTTCAAGGAGGGGATTCCCTGAAAGATCAGTAATCTCTTTGGTCAGAATAATTTCATAATACGTACGCGGCTGGAATCCGTATGACGTGCTTCCTGTTTCAAGAGGGCCTTCACATTTGAACGGCGTAAACTTGAGGGTTGTATTATTATCTATGAGCTCTGTTTTCCCCAGTGCACGCGGAGAGAGTGAGAATCCATTTTCTGTCGATGCATACAGAATTGGTTCTGAAAATTCAATCAGGATCTCATCACTTTGAAGTATACCTCTCATCCCATCAGTCAGGGGTATGAGGGTTTCGGGATTCGTTCCTGCTGACCTTCGGATCGTATATGAGACGGCGCGCGGTTTCAAAAAGTCCTGACCAACATAAAACCTGCTTTCTCCCAGGTCTAAAAGGTTATTTCCGTTGGTATCTTCGGCGCTGGTTGCAACTTTTATGGTATAAACCCCGCCATTTTCGAGGTCTTCAACCAGATCGTAGTGGAGGGTTTTTTCTGACCATCTGAAATATCCCTTTGGAATTCCCCTGTCTGAAGAAATACTGAAAGCCTGCTCGGTTTTCGGTTTGTCCATTGATTTAGAGAATTCGATATAAATATTCGGCCTGTTCTCTATCCCCTGTGCGTGATTCGACGGATTGATGGCTTTGACTTCAGGCGCCTCAAAATCAAACCAGTCGTCAATGACTGTGCATCCGGAGATGGCGCATATCAAAAGTAATGTGAAAAGGAACCCGTTTTTTTTCATAGAAGTGTGCCTCTAGTTGTTTACAGCTGAAAATGTGAAGTAATATTCAATATCTTCAATGGCAGTTACGCCTGTAGAACTTTTTATCCCTTGGCTTCCACCTTTAAGAGAAAGTTTATAAAGGTTCCCACCTTTGATGGATGATAGGAGAATAATAACACGGGAGTCACCTGCCCATTCAATCTGTCTGATTTTACCTGAGATTTCAGGTTTGTCCCCAGTGAGATAGTTGATATAGATATTGTCATGAATAGAGGTCCTGTTCATGGGCATTGCGAAATTCATGATTATCCGATAACGATTTAAAGTTGAGGATTCAGGACCGGCTTGTATGGTTTGTCCTGCTGTGAGCATGGTAATGAGTTCGTTCTGATCGTTGTCTTTTGCCAACGATACTGAAATTTTTGATGCGGCAGGCCTCACGGAACCAGAACCATTCGTAATGAAGTAAATAATAAAGTCGGCACCCATTTCATTGCCGGCAGTGGATCCCAGCGTCTGGTCTTTAAGAGATTTTAAAACACGCAGTTCGTACCGGGTTTCAGGGGTTAAATCCTGTTCAAAATGGACATCACAGCTTGAGTCGCTCATCCAGATAATGGATTTTTCCGCGTCCGGGTACATTTTTAATGCCCCGGCAAAACTATCCCTATTGACCGGTTCGCTGAAGATAAAATGGAGTATGGTGTTTTTTGCGACATTTTCCCATACCTGGTAATTCATTCCGAGCGCCCAATCGGCGTTTGAGTTTTCATCGAAACCTGAGAGGGGATCAGATTTAAGGGAAGTTATGTGTGGTTTTTCAAATTCATCTCCGGCAATGAAGAAGATTTCTTTCTTTTTGGACATGAGGTTCCCGGCCATATCTTTGCAACCTGCCGCTATGGCTATAGTATAACCTGTGTTGAATTGAAGGAACGATTCTGAATTGGGAAATTTTGAAAATGTAACAATGTTATCAGAGGGCCAATCGAAATAGCCTTCAATCGACGGGGTGATGGAAATGTTTTTTTCAACGCTCATCCTGTCCATGGCCTCAGAAAATGTAATCACGATGCTGCTGTTAAGAGGGAATGTTCCGTCCATATTGCGCGGGTTTGTTTCAATGACTGCGGGCGCGACCAGATCGGTTCCCACGAAAAAGCTCGACAGATATTCGGTTTTAAGGGTATTCCCATTGTCATCCTTCGCGCTTCGGCCGATCGTTATGGTATAATATAAACCATTGGAGAGGGGGAGTTCCGGGGTGAAAATGAAACCTGCGTTCCCGTCTTTCCATGAAAAATTTCCATTTACCAGTTTTTCGCCGGCTGAAAGGCCGAATGCCTTTTCTGTTTTGTTTATTGACATCGATTTGCTGAAGCGCACATCAATAGTCGCGTCCGGATCCACAACCGCCTGGTGGGCGGGGGAAACGTTTTTTACCTGGGGCGGGTCAACGTCATGTTCGCACCTGCTGAATACTGCTGGTGCTGTGAGTATAAGAATAAGCGCGAATATTTTCCTCATGCTTCAAACTCCTCTGTCGAATTTTTTCCATGCAATTAACTTTTTGTTCCAATAGTCGGCTTGAGTACCCTGACCTTCATCCCGTCTATCAGCATCCCGACATTGGATGTCGCGATAGTGTCCTGTTCGGTAATGCCTGACACTATTTCAATCTTATCGCTTATGGTCCTGCCAATTTCAATCTTCTTTTTAAAAGCAATGCCGTTTTTAATAACGAACACATGGGTATCCTGGCTATCCTTAATGATGGATGTCGAAGGCGCTTGAATCATTCCATTGACCCTTTCTGTGGTCACTACCGCGCGCGCGAACATGCCTGGCTTGAGGAGTCCCTCCGGATTTTTTGTTAAAATTTTAACTTCAACTGTCCGGGTTTCCGTGTCGAGAATAGGGCTGATGAGAAAAATTTCCCCTGAAAACTTTTTCCCGGCAACGGCATCAACCGCGAATTGGACCTGCTGGTTTCTTTTTAACTTTGTGATTTCTTTCTCGTTGACGTTCGCGATGACGAATACATTTTTTACGTTCATGAGAACGAAAAGGTCGGTGTCCTGTTTGACTTGCTCGCCAACCTCGATATTTCTGACAGCCACCACCCCGTCCATGGGCGCTTTGATTGTCGCCTCGCGGATGTTTGTTTTCAGTTTTTCAATCTCCGTTTCAATTTTTTTCACATTGCTGAGAGCGGCCTCGACCTCGGCTTTTTCAACCCCGGTATTCAGCATTTTAATCAACGCGTCTTTCTCTTTTTTATTTTTGGGGACTTCCAATCCGGCAGCCTTGATGTCCTTTTTTCTGTAGCCGACCATCTGGATTTCCTGGTTCTTTTTTGATCCGAGAAAGTTTGAAAGATCGGTGATGTATTTTGTTTTTATCGCGTCGAGTTCTGTGTCAGTGACCCCGCCGATTTTATTGAGTTCCTTTTTTTTCTGGTACAGGCTTTCCGAATTTTGCAGGGTACTGTATTTGTCTCTGGAATCAATTTTTGTTTTGTCGATCAGTTTGATTTCCCTTTCAATATTCTGTTCCGCCCGTTTTACTTTTTCTTTGGCAAGGTTGAAGCCCGCTTTGGCGGTTTTGAGATCAGCCTCGGCGCTTTTCAGGTCAAGCTCAAGAGGGAGTGTCTCGATTTTGGCCAATACCTTGCCCCTGTAAACGGTATCCCCCTGTTCAACAAAAATTTTATCAACACGGCCGAGAATTTTTGAGGAGATGGTCACCTTTTCCCTGTAGCTGACTGTGCCCATGACATTGAACGTTATATCAACATCGTCTTTGGTGATTTTTGCCGCATCAATCTCTAAAGCGGGTCGCTCGGCTATTTCTGCTTTATTGACAAAAAATATCGCGCGTACTGTTCCGAAAAGAACACCTGCGATGATTGTCATAAGCAATGCTATTATAATAGGTTTTTTGTACCTGTTTGCCTGATCGATAAATTTTTGCATCCTGTTCATAATTGTTCCTTCCCCATGTTGGTATGTCCGTTATTGCCGGTTTTCCTTGAGTACGCCAATGGAATAGCCGAGAGAGTTTTCAAGCACCGCGACCGAAAGAAGATAATCTGTTTGCGACGCAAGCAACCTCTGCCGGGCTTTCGCGAGTTCTATGTAAGTGTCCATCAGATCTTTCATGGTTATTTCACCAAGCCTGGCTTTTTCATTTTCAATGACAGCCTGCTTGTCAACCATCTCTACGTTTTTCTGAGAAATCTGCATGCGCTCCCGGGATTCAATAACGCTGTCTCTGGCGCGAATCACCTCGATTGATATGGCATTTTTTAATAATTTGTTTGTCAGCTGGACCTCTTTAAAGTCCGCCTCAGCTTGTATTTTATTACTGACATACGATGGTGAATCGTAGACGGATGCTGATCCGCTTGTGGCTGATGTACGGGTGTTCCCGTTATCGGATTCACCGAATTTTTGACCTCCGGAAATGGTGTTCCCGAAAAGATTTGTTTTTATTGTGACTCCGACACTCCATTTCATCTGATTCATGGGAAATTTTTCCCCGGTGTATCCGTAACTTCCATTGACTGTTATCTGGGGCATGAAGTAGAGCTGGGCTAGCTTCAGCACTTCCTTGGTTTTAAGTATTGAGTAGGAGCTTTTTTTCAGCTCGTTCCGATTCGCAATGGCTACGGCGATAATGTCCTCATCGCTCATATCAGGGGGGAGGATGTCGGTATTCTCGTTAAACACGGGTTGGAGAACAATCGGGCTCATCGGGCGATACCCGATAAGGACCATGAGGTCTTTCAATCTGTTCTTGTATTCATTCTCAGATATCCTGACCGCGTACTCAGCTTCGCTCAGCCGCGCTTCGATCTGCACCATCTGCAGCTGGGTAGCCATACCGAGCTTTTGTTCCTGTGTGATTACTTTTTTCTGCAGGAGGAGGCTTTCGTGAAGTTTTTTGTTTATTTCAATTTCACCATGCGCTTTTATGAGATCGTAGTATTTTTTTTTCACGTCCAACGTGACGTTGTTTTTTTCAATTTTATATTCTGTCCCCGCGAGGAGGGAATCGATCTTCGCGATTCGATACTCGGCTGCGGTTTTACCATTGGTATAAATGTCGTAGGACATATCAATGGTTGCCGATTGAGTCCGGTAATCATCCTCACGGTAGGCAACGGCGTCATCCTTCTGGTAAGAGAGGGATATATCCGGGATGAAGCTCCGCCATTTTTCAGTAATGATACTTTTTGCAAGCTGTTCCCGATATTTAAGTGTTGTCATATTCTTGCTGTTTTTTAAGGCAAGATCAATGGCGTTCTGGAGGTTCAGAACACCTTCGACTTCTTCTGCCCGCGCGGCACACATAAGAGTTATCGCGCAAAGAACAGACAACATTATTTTTTTAAAGCGTTTCATCAGGTCTAAAAACCTCTAACGAGTGTATCTATGCGCGAAGCAATCGCGTCGAAAACTTTAGCCTGGTCAGCGGAACCGCGCATGTTGAGTCCCTGGGCAGCTACCCTGATATTGGCTATGTCTTCACCGGTTGCCGAGTCGGTTATCGCGCAGAAGACCGACGCTGATTCCTTCCTGTCGAGTTCGGTGCCGATATTGTTGATGAACATTTTAACACTCACAATGTATTTAAAGTTTTTTTGATCATCCGGCGCGTCGAGATACGTTTTTACTTTGTAATTTTTCTTTTTCAGGGCGAACGAGAGTTCGCTGCATGCCGCTTTGTCAAGTGAGATGCCCTCATCGGACTTGATTTCAACGCGGCCTATGTAGAGCGCGTCAACACGGACTAATTCCTTTTCGCGCGCGACATGATCGACCGTCAGGGTCGCGCACGCAGCGTTTAACAATACCGCGCAGAGAATAAGAATCATGGCATTAATTTTCATTTTGAGTTTCCTCCCATTGGTGTAGAGCTTGAACCATTTTTTTGTTGCCCTCAGACCTTTCTTTGAGTCCAAGTGTGTCATATATACCGTCAAGTTTTTCATGCATCTGCCTGTAATACATATAATTGGAAAATGCTTTGTTGAAGGTTACCATGGCTTCGGTATAATTTTTTTCCATTGTATATACCGTTCCGAGAAGATAGAGACCGCCCGCATCGTACTCGGATATTTCGAGCAGCTTTTTGAGGGTCTCCTTTGCTTCGTTAAACATCCTTTTCCCGATCTCCCAACGAGCCTTAAGAAGAAGTCCTTCGATATTGTTTTTGTTTTCCTCAAGATAGACTTCG
>JBFZEZ010000597.1:0-2501 GCA_041306585.1 Spirochaetota bacterium
CCGATATTATACGTCTCCCCAACCCTGCCATTTTTCATAATTTCCCACACGGCCCTGTTGTGGTCATGCACATGAATCCAGTCGCGGACATTTTTCCCTTCTCCATACACCGGGAGCTGCTTTTCATCTTTCATATTTAAAATCAGCAGAGGAATGAGCTTTTCAGGAAATTGATACGGTCCATAATTATTGCTGCAGTTGGATACCGTCACCGGAAGGCCATAGGTGTGCCAGTACGATTTTACCAGGTGGTCCGATGAAGCCTTTGAAGCGGAATAGGGGCTGTGCGGGTCATAGGCTGTGTTCTCAAAAAAATATCCGCTCTCCCCAAGCGAGCCGTACACTTCATCCGTGCTGATATGATGGAACAAAACATCGTCCCTGTTTCCCCAGCTCATCCGCGCAGCCTCGAGCAGGTTGAATGTCCCTATTATATTTGTCTGAATAAACTCACCAGGCCCATAGATTGAACGGTCAACATGGGACTCAGCGGCAAAATGGACAACCGTGTCGATATTATATTTTTTAAAAATATTCGCCATCTTTTTGCCGTTACAGATATCCGCCCGGACAAAAAAATAACGCGTCCCCCCATGCTTCTTTTTTACGCTGATCACATTGTCAGGGTTGCCGGCATAGGTCAGTTTGTCGACATTGATGACGTTCCCCTGGAATGAGGGATTATCAAATAAAAAATGAATAAAGTTCGAACCGATAAAACCGGCTCCCCCTGTTACTAGGATGTTGTGCAGTTTTCTCATGCTTTGTTCCTTAAGCTAAAACCATCAATACTTGAATTCGACAAAAATTCTTCGAGAGACTCCTCCCAATGCAGGGGTTCCCAGTTGAATGTCTCAATGATTTTTCTTTGAGAGATATGACTTAAACGGCCTCCGGGCCGACGCTCGAGACGCTCGATAAGCCGTTCAAAACTGATGTACCGGACAACTATGAAGTCGAGATAATAACATTGAAGGAGCGGAATTAGGTGCGATACCCCAAAAAATTGCAGCATTAAAATATCATGCAATCTTCTTCTCATTCGAATATGCTACGATGCCTTCTTTCATATATCACTCCCTTCACGGCTTGTTCCTCGAGCACATGATCCAAAAAGCACAACTTTTTTAACCGGCACTGTTTTCAGAATTAGCTCGGCATACTTCCTTGCTATTGTAATATATTTTTTTTTACCCATTCACAAAATGCCTCTGTCCTTTTTATTATGCTTTCCCATTTATTTTCGTCAAGCATACGATGAAGCTTTTCCCTGTATGCAGGATACCGTGCTTCAATATTTAATGGGGTAAGCTCGGCAATTAAATCCATTTGCTCAGTTGTGAGCTCATTTCCAATTTCTGATTTATCAATAAGCTCTTTAAGGTTATGTGAAAAGGGTGGGATTTTTGATTTTTTCTTAACATACACCGCCTTGAGCATCTTTTCTACCGCGTTGCATGGTACGCGCCGTCTCAAGATCGTATTCTGCAGTCTCTATCCAATAATCTTTTTTGTTATATTCATTTTCCATCTTTTTAATTTCTCATTTTTTTATAACAATAATTTCATATTTTGTCAAATATAATTTTAATGCAAAAAATTTGTGCCAGCTCAACAACTCTTAGTTTCGTAATTGCCCATTTTTAGCGGGTAACCATAGACCCCGCATTTGAAGACCCCCCAACCCCCTGAGGGGGCTTTCAAGAGAAGCTTCTTAAAAGCCCCCTCAGGGGGGTGGGGGGTCTTCTGAAGGGATCATATGCAAACAAAGTTGATTACCCCCGAAAAATGGGTAATTACATAATAATCATCTTGCTTTTTCACTTCATTATCAATAGTATTATGATCTCCGAAATATTTGCAGAACTGATATAAATCATCTTTGAGCGATATCAATAGATTATACAGATCATCATGCATGACTCTTTTTTGCTGCGAAATAATACTGAGCCTTTTTTTATAATCATCAAGTTTCATACTAAAACCGGGATCAATTTCCTCCACTTCGACCCATATTTCACGCTGAAGATTAAAATCGAAATCCCAAATAATGTTATACATTATTACTGCCGGAAACCGGCGGGATGATGATATTTTAATAATATTATCGATTACAACAATAAAACATGCAATATGGTATAACATGTGATAGATATAACCCTTTTCAATTTTAATTTCAGCCCCTGAATAATCACTCAATGTGGCATACATTTTTATTCTTTCCCTTGAGCGCACGTTGTTGTAATAAAATTCATTCATGATAACTTTCCAAAATCCAGTGCTAAAAAATAATGAAATGATCTATTCAGCACAACCCTCAGGTCCGGGTATTCCATGACAGGTCCATGGCATTATGACATTGCACAGAGATACATATAAAAAACCCCGAGACAGTGAGGGCATAACACAAGCCCGTAATGCCTCCCGCATAAATGGTCCCAGGTCCATTGAGGGCTTTTATGATCCCCGTTTATCGGTGTTACCGGGCCGTCTACCGGACA
>JBFZEZ010000598.1:0-2564 GCA_041306585.1 Spirochaetota bacterium
ACCATAAACGTTGACCGTATACGTATGTTGGGGACAGCGTCCCGCAGTTTCCCAATAAACTTCAGGTATGTACCGGCATCCCCTTTCCTTCCCATCCCCCGCAAAATATGAGCGCTCACATGCTGAAAAGGCAAATCGATATACTTTACTATCTTTCCATTATTTTTAATCATAGCGATAATATCATCATTGACATGGTCAGGATGGAGATAAAGGAGCCTGACCCATTCAATAGATGCCAATGCCGATACTTCGTTTACCAATGTGACCAGATCATACCCTTCATATTGGTAGCTTGTAATATCCTGGGCTATAATAATTAGCTCACGCACACCCCTGGAGGCCGCCGCGCGGGCGTCTGCCATGACAAGGTCAGGGGGATAGGAATTATGAGGGCCCCGTATCAGGGGGATTGCGCAATATGAACAATTATTAGAACAACCTTCAGCGATCTTGATATAAGCATACGATAATCCATCAACAATGGGGACCCGGCTTGCATGCTCAATCTTATCAGTTGTAATATCGAACGCCTTGCATATCCCTGGAACAAAATTCTCGTCAGGCAGCCCGTAGAGGAAATCGATCTCGGGAATGTCCTTTTTCAAATCAGCATCATAGCGCTGTGAAAGGCAGCCGAACACTACAACCCTGCGTAAAAATTTATTTCTCCGGTTATAGAGCCTTTTGCCGTTATCTTGAATTCCCTCTATTGCATCAAATATGACCTCAATGGATTCTTCCTTTGCTGGATTGATGAAACCGCAGGTATTGATCAGTATGATATCCGCATCATCAGATGATTCGGCATGTCTGAAGCCGGCATCGTTCATACTGCCGTTGATCCGTTCTGAATCGACGAGATTTTTTGAACATCCGAGGGAGATGATAGTGTAGGTAATATCAGTGGATAAAAACACTCATTACGTCCAATCTGGTCTTACATCACCAGTCTTTAATTTCAATATGGTACAGATTGGGATTATTGACATCTTTCTTCCAGGTGATAATCTTATTTGCGACTTGGCCGGGTCTGCCGAATATATAATCTCTGCCGTTGATTTTCGCTTTTACGCCCCCGGCATTTCCAATCTTAGCCTGAATGTATTCATTCGCTTCCCAACGCTCTTGTGTCCCTTCAGGAATAAAGCCGCGTTGTTTTTGAACACCATCAAGGTATATTTCAATAAATGATTTCTGAATAAACAAGGCCTCAAACACAATTTTCAGATTTCTGTTATTCATTGTTTCAACCTGGTTTGCACTGACCTTCTGCTGCTCTTCAGGGGTTGATTGGATATCGGTCGCGGCGGCGGTGCCACCCACGCCTTTCTTACTCAGTTCAACCTGTATTTTTGCTCGGCTTTCAGTAAGTGCTTTCAGTGAAAAAGTCACTTCCCGTGGGCACCCTTCAATGGGAATGATGCGGGACTTGTCTATTTCAATTTTTTCCAGCTTTTTCGATGGAAACATCTCCATAATAACACTGTCAGTATTGACATCAATATCCTTCAGAAAAAAAACAACCTCTTTACTATCAACCAAAAACTGGACCGCCTCACCCTTGGAAACAAGGATAAAACCGGTATCATTTGACAATTGAATATTCTGAATATTTTTTATCTCGCTGTCATGATTCTTCGCGTTATACTCTTCTTTCATGTTCTTGATGGAATCTCCGCCAGCCACATCAACGCCTGAAGTTATAAGGGCTTTGACCCCCCAGAAAACCAGCAAAACAGCGACAGAGACACTGACAATAAAAAGCATATTCTTGTATTTCATAGTAAAGGACGACAGCAGCATCATGACACTCGGCCGTGTCGGCCGTGTAAGTTCTTCAAGGGGAGTGGCGCTTTCCCCTATTTTATATCCCTTGTAAGCCTGGATCATTTCATCGGCATCAAGTTTAAGGTATTCCGCATATGCCCGCAGGAAACCGATCGTATATGTCTCGCTTGGGAACTTGTCGAAATCTTCCTCTTCGAGTGCATCAATATACAGGGGGCTGATGTTGGTGTCTTTTGCAACATCTTTAATCGAAAGACGCCGTGCTTCCCGTGCGGCCAGAAGTTTTTCACCTATGCTATCCACGTAACTCACTCCTCTGAAATCATGGGATTTTTAATGATGCGCGCCTGCGAGGGCATATCAAATTTAAAAACACCATTAGGGATTTCGATATTGGTTTTTATACTTGAAAAAGTGATATCGACCTTTTTCCCGGTTGATGTTACCCCGGATGCGCGTTTTATAAAATAATCTTCAGAAATCCATAGTTTTATGTCCCTAAATCCGCTCTTGGTCTCTTTCTGTTTCAGTGCAAGGGTATAATTTTTTTCACCGCTGTCATTTTTTTCAGGCTGTTCTTTTGATGCAAATCTGTAATGGTATTTGGAAAACAGCCTGTTCAGCCCGCTTGCCGAACTGGCTGAGAACAAACCGCTCCCCGAATCGATACTCTGCTCTGCAACAACATTCATGGAGGGGATATATATCCACATAGTATCGCCATTTGAGAGTATCTTCTGACCATAGGGGGTCTGGAAATCGATGAGCAGCTT
>JBFZEZ010000599.1:0-3155 GCA_041306585.1 Spirochaetota bacterium
ATACTGATGAAATCACTCCCCGACTACATCCAGGACATGCTGCTCGCTGACAGGGATGCACATGGAAATCTTCAGGTTTCACTCATCCCGACAGAAAAACTGATAATAGATATGGTGACGAAAAAAATTAAGGAGACCGATCCAAAGGTACCGTTTCAAACACAAGACCACTTTTTCGGATATGAAGGACGCTGCGGGACCCCGAGTAAATTTGATATGTCCTATACCCTCAACCTGGGCATGACTGCAGGTTCCCTGATTCTTGACGGACGAACAGGGTATCTTGCATCCATGACAAACATCGACCGCGGCGGTCTCCCCCTCGCCCTGCCTCTCACCGGACTGCTTACTATTGAAAAACGCGGGACCAGCGAAGAGTTTGTCATTGAAAAGGCCCTGGTAGATGTCGAATCTGAAGCTTTTAAATATTTTATTTCACGAAGAAACGAGTGGGCTGCCGGGGATAAATTTTCATCACCTGGACCCCGGCAATTCTGGGGACCAGTAGCTGATTATATACCCAAAACTGTTTATTTAAACAAGGTAGAGGGTAATAATAGAAAATTTAATTTCGGGAAAGAATTGGACCTCTTTCAAAGTTGAAGCAAAAAAAAACCTCATCCCGAAGGAGAGGCACTGAAATTATTTAATAGGAGTTGGATTGAAATGAAGTTCGATTACTCGACTTTCATGTATATATAATGCAAATATCGTGCCAAACTTTAATTGTTTTACATAATTAATTTACATTTAAATGAATTTTTTCAACAATTTGCTTTTCAAAAAAAACATATTGTACACTTAAAGCTCTTTTATCTACTAATTTTTTATGTTCAAATAATTATTGACCCAAATTCCGATTTAAAATTATCAAAATGAATCTCAAAATGATACTTTTTCAATCTCGTATCAACTTGAGATTCATTTTGATACGAGATTGCATATTATCCTTGCAGAACCACTTAATTCCTATACCCAAAAACACTAGCGCCTTAACCGTGTGAATTTCAATAAATTCTCTCAAAAAGCCCCCTTTGCAGTACGTTGTCAAAGCACGAATGAAATATTTTCTTGTAATAATAAATGACCTGGGATACTATATTCTAATTATGAAAATCATGACACATAATACTTATGAAAACAAATAATTATTTTTTAATGAGGAAAAAGATTTTAAAAGTTTCATTTTATATTTTTTTCTGGATTTTTATTTATTGTGCACCCCCCATTTTTGCGGAATATCCTCTTATCATACCCGGGGAATTAGATAAAAAAATCTCGGATAAACATCTGGCTTACTTTAGAGATCCGCTTAATTCACTTGACATACATACAGTGGCAGGCCTGCAAGAAAAATTTAAACCCTTTGACCGGAGTTCAATTGTATATGCATCCACAAAAACAACAATTTGGGTCCGCATACCAGTTGTCAATAATTCAACATCATCAATACGATGGCTTATTGAATATGAAAATCCTCATATTGACGTACTATCATTTTATTATCCTATTCCAGGGGGATTCAAGGAGGTTGCAACCGGCGATATCTACCCTTTTTCAAGTAGGGACATAACGTATCGAAATTTCACTTTTTCATTGGACTCGCCCCCCGGCGGACAGGTGTTGTATCTTAAAATTAAGTCATATGGATTAATTTCACTTCCAATAAAGGCGTGGCGCCCTTCTTCTTTCACAAAAAACATAGAAACCGAGCTCCCTTTTTTCTGGATGTATATTGGCATTCTATTCGCTATCACACTCTATAATATTTATGTCTTTATACTCCTCAAAGAAAAATTATTTCTCAGTTTTATCATTTATCTATTTTCAATAACATTCCTGACCATAACATATAATGGATTTGCTTTTGAATTTCTCTGGCCGAATGCGCCGATGATTGCCAATAAAAGTTTCTCGTTCCTCATGCTGCTCACTATCATATCATCGATGCAGTTCATACGTACGTTCCTCGGCCTTCACCTGTATTATCCTTTTTTTGACCGGATGATTTTGTATATGCAATGGTCGATGGCCCCCCTGGCCGCATTGGTCTTCTTTATCGATCACACCTTCGTTGAACAAGCCTCCATGTTCCTGTTTTACTTTACGGTCATTCTCCTTTTTATCTGCGTTACAGCAATGATGTTCAAACGCAAAAAAACAGCGTTCATATTATTCATCTCGTATATCCCCCTATTCATAAGCACAATTCTTTTCCTGCTCATGCTTCTGGGATACATGGAGTATGGTTTAATGTCAATATGGGTTATGCGATGCAGCATTTTCCTCACCGTCAGCATCCAGGCGGTGGGGATTAACGATGAAATAATCAATTTTCGAAAAGAATTCGCACATACATTACAGGCACTCCGTGAATCAGAACAGAAATACCGCACCCTCGTGGAAAACGCCCACGACGGGATCATGCTGATCATCGACAGAAAACCCTTATATGCGAACAAAAACATGATCCTTATGACCGGCTATAATGAAAAGGATTTTTATTCCAGTGATCTGGGGGATTTTTTCTCCGATACCCCTCTTGGAAAAACCCTTGTTTTGAAAAATTACACAGACCGCATGAATGACAAAGAAGTCCCATCGCAATATGAAGCGCAATTGTTAAACAGATCGGGGGAAATAATCGACATTATTATTTCAGCCGCCGTTATCACTATCGGCGGCAAAAAGGGATCAATCGCCATAGTCACAAACATTTCAGACCTGATGAAAGCCGAGCGCATCATCATGAAGCAATACGAACGAATCCAGTCCCAATATGTTGAACTCCGGGCATTGAACGATGAGCTTCTCAATATGCAAAACCAGCTTCTCAATGCAAACGAAAGGATAAAGAATGAGAAAGAACAGCTTGCCGTCACACTCGCGTCCATCGGCGATGCGGTCATTACCTGCGATATCAGCGGCGCAGTCGTTCTGCTCAATCCTGTCGCTGAAAAACTCATGGGATTAAAAAATGAGGAGACCATAGGAACGTTTTTGGATGAAATAATTTCGCTCAATGACAAAAAAACAAACAAAACCATCCCTAACCCTTTCGATCTCCTTTCCAAATATTTTCAGCATGACAATATCCAGCTTTCCTTTGTATTATCAAATAAGCATAATAATGAATTTCTCGTGGAAATCAATGC
>JBFZEZ010000600.1:0-3736 GCA_041306585.1 Spirochaetota bacterium
ATAATCAGGGAACCGTGATTTTTGAGGACACGGTGTGCTTCATTGAAAGCATCTTTTACATTATCGAAAAAACAGATTGATGTGACAACAAGTGCAAAATCAAATATATTATTTTTAAAGGGCAATGATTCCGCAATCCCCATCACTGCATTGATGCCCATTTTTTTCGATTTCAAAAGCATGTGGTAGGATGGATCAATGCCGATTTGTATCCCGAAAGGGACTGAAAATTTACCGGAGCCGACACCTATTTCCAGGCCGAAAGAATGCAGGGGAAGCAAATTCCTGATTGCTTCAATTTCATGCTGATACATCAGCTGGTTATTCGTGAACCATGCGTCATAGTCATCAGAATAATTTTCAAAAGGGTGTATTTTCGGCATTGCCGGTACCATCAGGGTCCCTCACACCTGAGGAGGTAGTCGGCCAACGCTTTATAAAGAGTCATGACAGCGAGAATGGAGCAATGGACCTCCAGCCCCGGGACGTCGCCCAAAGCCTCCATAACCTCGGCAGCCGATATCCGCATCACGTCCCTGATTGATCTCCCCTTGGCAAGCTTCGCCGTCATCGAACCGCAGGCAAGAGAGGAACTGCATCCGTCAGTGAAAAAAAGTGAGTCCCTGACGTGTCCATCGGAAATAACAAGATACATCTCCATCGTATCCCCGCATATTCCTTTAATAAATGCCGCCCCGTCCGGGTCGTTCATACGGCCCATATTCTCGGGGGAGCCTGTCAATTGTACATTGTCCGGCTGTGGATGCTGGGTTTCCATAATTATAAACCTCTGTATAAAAGTTTCATTAATAATGAATTTCTGCAACATTTAAACAATTTTAATATGTATATCAAATCCGTCAACAGGCAAACCATTCATTGGACCCTGGATTCTGTAGATCATTCCGTTTTCAGCACCTGGAGGAATTGCCACTGAGAATTTTCTGAACCCTGAAGGCCCGTCCATAATGAATTCCTTTTCCGTGCCTTTCCGGGCCTCATCAGGGGAAAGCTCCACGACACAGGCCGCGCCTGATATCCCCTGCCGTCCGAATTTCCTGCGCCTTCCGCAGCACCCGCCGCCACCGCCGCACCCCCACCCTGCGGCGCCGGACTGATTAAAAAAATCTGCGTTATGCAGCCGGCCGGAATCATGTCCAAGGTCATAGCTCCGCCTCCGGAATGGGTCAACAAGCACGTCATAGGCGGCGGCGATATCCTTGAACTTTCCCTCTGCCTCAGGGTTCCCGGGATTTTTATCCGGGTGATATTGCAGCGCGAGTTTTCGAAAGGCTGTTTTAATCTCATCGTCGGTGGCGGTTTTTGCAATGCCAAGCATACCATAATAGCTATTATCTTTCATAATTCATCATCCCTCATATTAATCATTGGGACATCTCCCTTGCACTTCCGAGCTTCAGAACCGGGAGAGATATTAGAGACGAGGGGGCTGTGACTTTAATCCATGCATTTTCGCATCAAGCATGCCTACAGCCGGACCTTCCGCTGCGCTGAATAGACCGTTTGGCATTCGTATTCAATCGTTCTGACATCAAAATTGTGTTCTTCCAAAAAAACACCGACAATTTCAAAATCCCCGGGTTTCCTGAGATGGGTCTTCCCTTCGGCCTGGTGCACCCGTTCAATAATTTCAAAACCATGACTGTTAAAATCAGAAATAACGACCTGCCTCCCGGCCAGCCGCATAATTTCCCTGATTACTTTAAACGGAAAGTCCAGGTGATGAAAGGTAAATGCCGATACCACAGCATCAAAACTTCTGTCGGTAAAATCAAGCCCGGCCGCGTCCGCGGTTACAAATTCAATTTTGTCCAGCTGCTTATAATATGCTGCATTGAGCATCGCTATACGGTGCTCACCACTATCGATATCGACTGAAACAATTTTTTTAAAATGCCGGGCAAGCATCGTGGTAAGATATCCCTTTCCGGTCCCGATTTCAAGGACTGTGCCAATATCGTTGGGCAACTGCCCAACGATATTGGTCCTCGTTTCCTCAAGGTCGAGACCGTATTTTTTATAAAGGGCTGTTCTTCCCAGAAAAATATCGTGATTACGGCTGATATCTTCCGGTGTACAATGGTTGATTACCGCCTTCATCGCCTGACCATGGAAGCGCCGCATTTCGGGCATGTAACACCCGTACAGGGCATCCCCGCTTTGTGTGGGGCCACAGCCCCGCATTGCGGACAGAAACATTCGCCCCCTGCACCCGTACCGCCACCGCCACCGCCACCCCGACCGCCTTGTCCCCTTCCCTGTCTTCCAGAACCGGAGCCGCCTCCGGATGCCGGGCCTCTGCCGTCTTTTCCTGGCATAACATACCTCCTGTTATTACATTAGTTCAATAGAAGTGCCGCTTTCTTGCATTCGTCGACACACATGCCGCATTCAGTGCATTGCCCTTCATCAATAACAGCCTTATGTGCCAAATCATTTATACTGATTGCCCCAACCGGGCAGGCATCTACGCATCTCCCGCAGCCGGTGCATCCACCACTGTCAATTTTTACCGCCAAAATTTTCCTCCGATACTGTTAAAAAATAATCTGCCTCCGCCACCCTGATCACATTTTTTGCCGGCGGCCTCCGCGAATCAATCCTTTGCGTCGTCCTTCGTCGTCGCGAGCCCCTCCAATTCCCGAATACGTCCATTAAGTGCATCAATCTGCTTCTGAAAAAAACCCGATTGGGCTTTAAGCATTTCCATCTCCCGCTCCGGAGTAAAATCATCAAAATATGCCGGCCCGATATTCCCGGACCATTCCGGTTGGGCAGCACGCCCCCATCGAGGCAATCCCGTTGCATAATACATATTCCTCCGCCCGCGTCCTCCGCCGCAACCCCTGCCGCGGCCGAATGGCGCATTAATGTATCCGGGGGCCCTGTTACCTGAACAGTAACCGGCTCCACGCCCTGTCATGGGCCCGTATCCGAGAGGTCCAGTTTTGTCTCCACCTGGCATAATATACCTCCTTAATTTATAATTTGATAAAAATCATTTACATCGTTCACAAAAGCCGTAAAAACTGATCACATGATCGGTAATCGCGAAATTATACTTCCGCGAGAGCCTGTTCTGGGTCTTATTGATAAATTCAAGCTCGTCATCAAGAAATTCGGTATAATCCATAATCTCCATACACCGCAGGCAGATAAGGTGATGATGATGTTTTTTCCCGCCGGGATTATTGATCAACTCATAACGGGCCTTCCCGTCGCCGAATTCGAATTTCTGAACAATACCCATCTGCGTCAGCACTTCCAATGTCCGGTAGACCGTCGTCAGCCCGATCGAAGGGTTTATTGCACGCACCTTCATATATACATCAGCTGCGCTTACATGATCATCAGTTTCGTGCAAAACGCCTATCACCACCTCTCTGGGCGCGGTTATCCGCGCACCTGTGTCATAAAACCGGTCCTGCCACCATGCTCCTTTACCCCTAGCCCTCACAGATTATTCCTCCTTAATGAAAATGATTTTCATTACCAATAGATATGACATCTTTTTCAACGTCAAGTTTAAATTTTTTTTAATTTCCAGATAAAAAATATGTATAGATTTTAGGCGGGTAACGATCGGTGTCGTTCCCTTAGAGAAGGGAATTCATTCTTGCAGACGCGAAAAAAATGATCCCCGCCTTCACGGGGAGGACATATCGGGTGAGGTCAATGATTACCTTGATAAATAGCCTGTTATGATAAAATTCAA
>JBFZEZ010000601.1:0-3561 GCA_041306585.1 Spirochaetota bacterium
ATATTTTGCCACTTCAGCGGCAATCGCGCCGTCTTTTGAGAAAACCGCGGCTGCCGGCTGTGCGCCGAGGGCCGATGCAATGGTTTTCGCAGCTTTGCAAAGTTCAAGAGTGCTGTCGGAAAGCTTTCCTTTTCTGTGTTCTGCTATAACAACTATTTTAGCCATGTTCGTTCCTCCTTATATCACCTTAGCTTCGTTTTTGAGTTTGTCAACGAGTTTGGCGGCTGCTGCTGCCGGATCGCCTTCGATGATCTCTGCTTTGTGCTCAGATACCGGGAAGAACATCTTGATAAACTGGGTCTTCGCTGCTGCGCTGACGCCGAGATCTGCTCCGGATTTAACATCGAGTCTTTTCTTTTTGGCTTTCATGATACCGGGAAGGGTGGGATACCTCGGTTCATTGATACCTGACTGAATTGAAAGGATCGCCGGTGCGCTCATTTCGAGGACTTCATTAAGTCCGCCTTCGAGCTCGCGGTTAACGGTCATGCTGTTACCGCTCATTTCGAGTTTAACAACGTTTGTGCAGTGTGGCATGCCGAGCATGTCTGCCAGCATAACACCTGTAACTCCTGATTGGTCATCTTCCGCCTGGACGCCGGTAAGGACCAGGTCTACTCCACCAATGCTGTCGATTGCTTTTTTGATGCCGGATGCAATGACGAAATTATCGCCGCCGAAAATGGCCGCGTCGTTGATCTGAATCCCCCAATCCGCGCCCATTGCGAATGCCTGACGTATGTCTTTGGCTGCCCGTTCGGGACCGGCGGTAACAATAATTACTTCTCCGCCGTTTTTCTCTCTCAACTGGAGAGCAGCTTCAACTGCGTAGTTATCAAAATCATTAATTTTGAAAGCGATCTGGGATTCGTCAACTTTACTGTCGTCAACAATCTTAAACTTTGATTCCATATCGGGAACCTGTTTGAGACACACAACTATCTTCATCTGTTTACTCCCCTTTTTTTAATGATACAAGTACATTCTCAATATCCGGCAGATTAAATGCCCATCCCTGCAACGGTAGAATTGTCCAATGCATGTTATCCGCATACTATTGAGAAAGAACTAAATATTGCGTGCATGAGAAACAATCACATATATTTATAAATGATAGATAATTGTCAATATTAATAGGATTTGTACTGATTTTTTTTGTTATTGTGTCAGCACGCGGTATGATCCCACCCCTTTAAAAGGGCCTTCATTTCATCTACCAATGTTACCTTGGGGACGGTGTAGACCTTGCCGTCTTTACGAAGTTTTATTTCAGCTTCGCCTTTCTGGAAGTAGGTTTTGCCGATGGTGATGCGGACAGGGATGCCGATGAGGTCTGCGTCGGCGAATTTAAAGCCGGGGCTGACATTGCGGTCATCATAAAAAACATCAATACCTGATACCCGCAATGTTTCATATATTTCTTCAATTTTTTTGATTTCGTCATCCTGTTTGGCAATGCCGACGAGATGCACATCAAATGGGGCAACCGAAATCGGCCACACTATCCCCTTATCGTCAGAATGCTGCTCTACTATGGCTGCCATAGTCCTATTTACCCCGATCCCATAGCACCCCATAATTGGCGTTACATCCTTACCGTGATCGTCGAGAACTTTTACGTTCATGGCCTTCGTGTACTTATACCCGAGCTTAAATATGTGCCCGACCTCAATTCCTTTTTTAACATACATGGGTTTAGCGCATTGGGGACATGGATCGTGCTCACGCGCAGAGGTGATATCGTATTCTTCTTTTATAGTAAATTCACGTCCGGGGTTGACCCCGGTATAATGTTTGTCCTTTTTGTTTGCTCCAGTAATCCCATTTTTGATGTTTTTTATTGAAAGATCAAAAACGGTTTTTATAGCGAGCTTCGATACCGGGCCGGCGAATCCGACAGGGGCTTTCGTGACTTCCTCGACAACTGAATCGGGGGCGAGCTCGAGCTCGACTGCCCCGAGGGCACGCTTCAGTTTATGTTCGTTGACTTCGCGGTCACCCGGGACCACTGCCATAACAGGTTTACCGTCTGCGATGTAGATTATGCTTTTCATAAATACCCCGGCAAGGCATTTGAAGAAATCGGTAAGCTGGTCTATGGTTTTCACGTCAGGGGTATCGACGATTTTCAATTCGTGCACATGCGTGGTATCGGCATGCCCCCGCTGGTATTCTGCTTTTTCCTGGTTCGCGCGGTATCCGCATCCATCGCAGAGGAGAAGAATCTCCTCGCCGACCTCGCTTGCCACCATGAACTCCTCCGAGTTGCTCCCCCCCATAGAACCTGTGTCAGCTTCCACAGGGATCGTGTCCAGCCCACAGCGGTCAAAAATACGCCGATAGGTTTTCCTCATTGTCTGGTAAGACACCTCGAGTTCTGCCTCGCCTACATCGAAGGAATATGCGTCTTTCATGATGAATTCTTTACTGCGGATAACACCGAAACGGGGCCTTATCTCATCTCTGAATTTCGTATTAATTTGAAACACATTAATAGGTAAATCGCGGTATGATGATATCAAATTACGGACAAGTGCGGTAAATGCTTCTTCATGGGTCGGTGCGAGTACGTATTCCATGTTATTCCGGTCTTTTATTCGAATCATCTCCGGGCCCATGGTATCCCAGCGGCCAGATTCCTTCCATAAGTCAGCATTGGTGAGTTCAGGCATCAGGCATTCAAGGGCCCCGGCAGCTTCCATCTCTTCACGCACTATCCCGATGATTTTGCGAAGGACCCTCCATCCGAGGGGTAAATACGCATACATCCCGGCAGATTCCTTGCGGATCAACCCTGCACGGGTCATCAGTTTATGGCTCATGACAACCGCATCGGATGGGTCTTCTTTAAGGGTCGGTACGATATATTTTGATAATCTCATGGGGTCCCTCTTTTTTTATAATGATAGGTTAATGTATTTCAATTGTTTAAGCAGTGTCAATTATTTTATCAAAGTATTGATTAATTGGTTATGTTTTCATTTTTTTACTACATTTTCATTAGTGATGAGGAGGGGGCAGGCGGGAATGACAGTAATAGTCAACCGTTAAAAAAGATCTGTTGCTAATTTAGTCTCTTTAATTGATAATGAAACCATGAAACGCATAGCAATAATAAGCAGTCGGGCATCTGAAGAAATAAAAAATAATCTCGTTAAACGCGACATTCTCCCTGTGGAGATCCCTCCCACAGACCGGGTATCAGCGCCGATAGCCGGTCATCCGGATATCCAGCTTTTCGTTTATAGAAACAAAATATTCTGTCACCCCGGCATTGACCGTGTCTTTCTCACGGAGATAGCCGGACATTTCGAGGTTATCGTTTGCAAGACCAGCCTGTCTCCTGAATACCCCGGGGACATCCCTTACAACATACTCACCATCGGAACCATGGCTTTCCATAAATTTCCCAACACCGATCCACAGATAAAAAATTTTCTTATGAACAATGATGTGCGCCTTAAAAATGTTCCGCAAGGCTACACGCGATGCTCAGCACTCCCCGTTGGCGCCGGCAGCATCATTACCTCTGATGCTGCCATACATGAAGCGGCATTAGAT
>JBFZEZ010000602.1:0-2928 GCA_041306585.1 Spirochaetota bacterium
CCTATTAATCTTATCGATGAGTTTTATAATGATAAAACCGGTAGAGTAGAAAAACGTCAGAAAAAAGAAAAATTTGTTCCCGCTATTACTCAGGTAAAGGAATTGGACCGCACTCCACAGCGGATTGAAGAGGGTATGGTCCGTGTCGGGAATAATGTATATGAAGCGGTAGGGCCATCAGAGTTTAATCAAAAATTACGAGACTGGCAGCGCGATCCAACTCTCCCGATCCCGGTAAATAGAAATAGTCCGCAATATATCCGTCTTTTTGAAGGGGCAAGATAATGGCAGTATTTAACATCGATCCAGATATGGTAGTTGAGTCAGTTATATCAGCACTGGATAGCGCTGATATGTATATGACTGATTTTCAATTTGATAAAATTGCAACAGCTATTGACAAGGCGCTTCCCGGAGTAATTGCCGTAATCGCGCAGGGTGCAACTGAATACTGGAAGGCTGAGGCATTGGGGCGGGGCGGGGGCTGGGGCGCGAAGTATGCGGCTGCAATCCGGTATCAAGTCACGGGTACAAGCGCAGTAATTGACATCGATGATAGCGCTATGGATAAAACAAGCGGTAAATCTCTTTTCATGTTTGCCGAGATGATTGAACGGGGAGTAAAGAGCTGGAGTATCAAGGAAGCACTACTTGCATCGGAGAAGGTCAAGACATCCAGTGCTGGTATCAAGTATATAGTTGTCCCCATGCCGGTAGCGGCACCGCGCAAACCAGAAGCGGGCCCTGGTCGCAGTCATTTCGGAGGCAGGGAAATGACATCAGAAATGCACAAAATTTTAAAAGATGGCGGTAGTCTTGCTGGTGCATCCCTGAAATCAGGCGTAAGGGATGTGAACGCATCCGGATTGACTCAATATAATACGAGGCAACTACACAGCCAATTTGGAATATTTATGTGCGTATCTGAGAAAACTAAGGGCTGGATACACCCCGGCGCTGGACCAGACCCGGTTTATCCCGAAGTTTTAGCTTTTCTAAACAGGCAGATAAGTCAGGCGATCTCAGGCCTGTGCAAGGCTATAGTCCAGGAGTATTCAAAATAATCTCTTTTAAATATTATATGTCCTCTTGCAAATATAAGAGATTTTATTCCTTTGATTGTTTTATAAATTCATCGGCAAAAGAATATGCTCTAACTGTTATTCCTTTTTCATAGCATCCATGAAGACTATCTCGTGCTATTAAACTTTTTGCAAATTCTAATGCGATTTTATCCCGGTCAGTCATTACGAAATCAGATGATTTTTTTTCGTCAATAGGATCATACTGATTTTTTTTGAGACATTCCGCTTCAAAGGGACATGGTTTTCCGGAAATAATCATTGCAGCGGATCTTCCCTTTTTGCAATTAAGGCAATCGCGTTTTTCTTCAAACTGTGAGGGAACAGTCAACTGACAAATTCCACATTTACTATTATTACTTTCGTTGTCACATTTAGTACAATACGGTTGAAATTCTTTTGATTTTTTCACAATTAATTCTCCTTTATTTTTTTATAACCAGATACAATCTTCATCTTTTATCTTTGAGGTATCACACTCAAATGAGTTCAGTATCTCTTTCGGAATATTTCCGTCAAATGCTTTTTTCAAATCTCCGAAGGTATATCCCACCACTCCCCCGCTCTGTTTGATAAACAGGTCAACGGCTATTCTGATAGTACAGATGAAATCATTCTTTGCTTTTTTTGTGAGGTTATATGCGTTGTAATCGTCATATTCGATTAGCTCTGTCATTCTATCACCGAGACCGGAATAATAACCAGTATCTCTTGCGTTGTCGGGATTGACGTATTTTTCTCCCCAATCCCAGTCCTTGCAGTTTAGTATATTAAAGCCATCATTTTCTTCATCAAAAATATCATCAAGAACGGAGAGTAATTTCTCCCGATAATCTTTTCTTTTTGCTACGACTTTGCTTATCCAATCCCGTGAAAAATTTTTTATTTTTTTTAGTTGTTCCGGTGTCATTGCTTTACTTTATTCCTTTACAATCTGGTCAAGAATTGGAACACTTTGTCTTTTTATTTTTCCCATGAGCTGAAAATATAACCCTGAATTCATTCCAAAACTCTTGATAAAATCAGAGGATAATTCCTTTGCCACGTCTCCGATTCTGGCTTGTTCTCCTCTATTATTTATCTCTCTTTGAAACCTGAGATGGGAAGAGATAAAATACAAGTCCAATTCCTCTTCAGTTACTTTGATTGTTATTGTTATCTGTGTCTGTTCCATGTTTATACCTCAATTGTAAAATCTTCATCGTTGTCGATGAAGTCCCAGATATTGCCGGAGTTGTTCAAAAAAGCCTGATGTATGCGGTCCCAACTCGCGTTTGATTCAGGGGAGTGCTCCTGAAATCCAGACAGCGCTTGGGCGATAGTAGCACAGGGCTTTCCCGTCATCGGGTGGACAAAAGTCACATCAAAATTTTCATCTGATATAGCCTCAAGCGCGTTACCGCTTTTTTTGTCTATTATTTTCACAGATCTTATTCTCCTTTTTATTTATTAGCCGCCCGAAGGCGGCTTGGGTTTTATTCGGTTCTTTCGTAAGCTTTTTTGAAATGGTTCATTGCGGATTCATCTTTTGCCAGCAGAGCCATAAAGTAGGCCGTTGCGTAAGTTAAATTTTCAAGTTCTTTTCCAATTGCTCCGGTTTTTTCGTTTATTTGTTTTGCTATATCGTTCATCACTGGCCTCCGTTTTATTTTCTTTGTCTTATATCTATAATGTACAACAATATGTACATAAAGTCAAGTACTTTTTTTATGGTTTTAAAAAAAAATGTTGACTTTCTAATCAAATCTTTGTACATTAGAAATATGAAAGAAAAAGATATATTATTGAAAATAAAAAAATGCAACGATCTCTCTCTGAGTATTCACGCCGATATAAAAGAATTTAT
>JBFZEZ010000603.1:0-2822 GCA_041306585.1 Spirochaetota bacterium
TCAGTGACATCGCCTACCGCAGGGGGATCGGCAAAGACCTTGCCGAAGGTGTCCGTTATCTTTCTAAAAAATACGGCGGTGAAGATTTTGCCCCGCACGTGAAAGGGCTCGAGATCGCGGCATATGAACCCCGCGGGACTGTAGCACAGGCGCTCGGTTATGCGACTGCAACGAGGGGCGCCTGTCACCTCGATGCCGGGTACGAGGTATACATGGAAGTCACGGGTCCGGTCGTTATGGACCAGTTTAAGTACCGCGGCAAGCCCCCCTGGACGATATTGACGCAGAACCTCATGGCTGTTATCAGCGCAGGCGGAAACTGTCTTTTTACAGGATGGACATTTGTACCGGCGCCTGCGTATAAGATCCCGGGTATTTATATCCTTTCGAAAATTGTAAATTTCATCATGAGCAATATCGGTGCTATCATTACCGCGACATTGAAAACGCCCCCCTGGCTCCTCAGGGTGCATCTTCCCTTCATGCTCCCCCATTCAAAGGCCCTTACTTTAATCACCGGCATGAAAATATTCTTCGGAGACTGGATACGGATCGGCGATCGCGGCTACAATCTTGAGAAGCTCTTCAATCTCCGGGAAGGGATCAATAAAGAACACGACACGCTGGCAAAAAGGTTTACCGACGTACCCCTCATTCCGTCGAACCCGAAGTCTGTTGTGCGGATGGACAAGATGCTCCCGAAATATTACAAGCTGCGGGGTTGGGACAAGGACGGTATCCCGACGAAAAAAACTTTGAAGAAGCTCAAACTTGATTTTCTGACATTACCCGAGTTCCTCAGGTAAGCGGGGCCCGTGCCGTTTCCATCTGTGCGTTGTGTGCAGGTGGCAATGGTCACAGGTGGTCGGTAATATATTTTTTCAGGACAACTTTTGCCGCATCGCTCATTTCCTGGAATTTCACGGTATAGTTGAATGCGCTCTTCAACTCGACTGTTTTTTCAGAAATGGCATGGACTTTAATAACGCACTTGAATTCATATAGTATGAATTCAAGTGCATAATCCTGATTGTATTCCAGTTTGACCGGCATCTTTATGATCCCCTCATAGTCATTCAATCTGAATAAAAAGCCCTCAACCGGTATATCTTCAAATTCTCCCGTGGGATAGATTTTTTTAATAGTGCATGGGATATCAATTTCGATATAGGGGTGCCTGAATTCCCGGGCTTTCTGCACCTCGAGGGGGAAGGCCATTATCATTTTTTTTCCTTCAATACCGGTCAGTGTTGATTCGAAAACATACTCGGCATCGCTCAATCGCCAGAAATTCACTTTAAGCGGGGCTTTTTCCGGGATGTTGAAAAGCTTTTCGGATGAATGAAAAATATCGACCTCGATTTCATTCGGCGTTACATAGATGATTTTACCAAGACATACGCCGTGGTCTATTGTAATGAATACCGGCAGGTTTTTCTCTATTAATTCCAGTTCAGTATGCTGACGTTGGATTAGTTTGTGATGATAGAGCTTGGTGTAGGTGATCATGATCTCCCGCCCCGTCAGCTGCATAGAATCTTTGTACTCATTCATTGTTCCAAGATACGAGAGGAGGTTGCCTATTGATTTTTCGAAAAGTCTGGGGTCCCTAAAAAGGATGATGGGCCGCGAAAGTCTGAGAAGGGTTATGATGTTGTTCAGCAGTTTTATCTGCAAATTCGACAAGCCGAGTCTTTTGAGCTGAAAAAGAAAAAACTGGTGTTCGTATATCTTATGGTCCCTGAGTTTGAGGAGGTAACGGATGATGAGCATTAGTATCAGGATTCCGATGAAGAAAATGGCTATATACAAAACTTCTTCAGGGGGACGGATCGGCCATTCAATTCCAAATATGGTTTTCATAATTATCCTCCTTTTTGGGAAATGGATGTATCAATTATAATAATATTTATCATTGGATGTCAATTGATTCACATGCGGGAATTGATAATTTATTGTAATAGGTCATTTCCCGGGTGTGTTAATTGACTCAGCAAACCCCATGTCATCCCCGTACCCGCCTGCGCGAGTATAAACTACGGCGGGGATCCTTCTCGCTAGACGCGAATTAAGGATTCCCGTCTTCACGGGAATGACATGGATACGTGCCCGCTGAAAATAACCAATTATGGAATTGATAATTTATTATTGACATGACTTATTGATGATTGAAACTGGAGATGAGATAATGCCCTCGTCCGACCAAAGGTGGGGAGAGGCCGCTACAACAAAATTCTGATTCCTGGAAGAAACTTATGAAAATAGGCTATATAGATTATCTCAATTGCTATCCATTTTACTTCCACATGTTCGAGCGTGAGCCG
Organism: Spirochaetota bacterium; assembly: GCA_041306585.1. Lineage (GTDB taxonomy): Bacteria > Spirochaetota > UBA4802 > UBA4802 > UBA5550 > JBFZEZ01. The sequence goes on from JBFZEZ010000603.1 coordinate 2,325, forward strand.
CTGGCTGGGGTTGAAGTTGTCCCCGCATATCCGAGCGAATTGAACAGGATGATGCTGGAGGGCATGCTGGACCTGAGCCCCATCTCAGCCGCCGCTTACGCCGATATGCAGGAGAAGGTGCTTGTTCTCCCTGATTTCTGCCTGAGTTCAATCGGGTATGTCCGTTCCGTGATACTGCTGAGCAAGGTACCCATAGAGGAACTTCATAACATGACCGTGGGCCTCTCGTCGGCATCGCAGACCTCGGTCGTTCTTCTTAAGATACTCCTGGAAAAGTATTATGGCATCAATGTCCGGTATACCGGTGCCGCGCCTGACCCTGACATGAAAAATCTTGACGCGGCACTTGTGATCGGAAACGAGGCAATGCATGAGGGCGCCTTCCCGGTGCAGTACTCATATGATCTGGGCGACCTCTGTCTCAGGAAAACCGGGTACCCTGTCGTGTTTGCTGTTTTTGTGGTTGCCAGGAGCGCAGTTCGGGAGAATCGTGAAGCT
>JBFZEZ010000604.1:0-2996 GCA_041306585.1 Spirochaetota bacterium
TGTCCCGCTCATCATCACCGGTCACAACCATTTCGATAAACACAACGAGGTCATGAAGGCCGTCGCGGGAGCGTGCGCCGGAGAAAACCTTCTCATTAACTGGGTCCAGCAGGACAACTACCGTACGATTGCCGGCGCCGCTATAGCATACGGACACAGCATCGTGGCACAGAGCCCGATCGACGTGAATATCGCCAAGCAGCTGAACATACTCCTCGGCAATATGGATTTTCCGCGCGACCGCATTGTCATCGATCCCATGACCGGGGCAATGGGCTACGGCATCGAATATACCTATTCCATCATGGAACGCATCAGGCTCACCGGCCTCGGCGGCGACGTCATGCTCGCAAATCCGATGATCGTCTCCCCCGGTCAGGAGTGCGCCAAACTTAAGGAACTCCGCGCATCCGAAACCGATTTTCCCTCATTGGGAAATCTCGAAAAACGAGCCATTATGTGGGAATTGTCAACGGCGACGGCCCTTCTCTACGCAGGCGCCGATATATTGATAATGTACAATCCCGGGGCCGCTGTAGCTCTGAAGAAGACGATTATTGATCTGATGGACCGCTAACTTACATATGTACGTACGAGGAGGACCCGCGCCATGCGTTATGAGGGAAATATTTTCCGTCCCTTCAGTGAGGCAAACAGCTATCTGCTCCAGTGTACGATCGGCTGCTCGCATAATTCCTGCACATTCTGCGGAATGTACAAGGACAGGAAATACCGGGTCAGAAGCCTTGAAGAAATAAAAGAAGATATCCGCATGGCGCGGGAACATTACGACGGCCTGGAGAAGGTCTTTCTCTGTGACGGGGATGCCATCGCCATGGAAACGGATATGCTGCTCGCAATCCTTGCAGAGCTGAAAAAGAGCTTCACCTCCCTTCGTCATGTAGGCACCTATGTCGGACCCGCCAGCACCCTCGCGAAGAGCGCAGGGGAGCTTGAAGCCCTCCGTTCCGCAGGGCTCACAAAGGCATACCTCGGTGTCGAGACCGGCGACAATGATCTTCTGAAAAAGACACGGAAGGGGGTCACCAGTGACGAGATGCTTCAGGCTGGGAGAAATCTCATCGACGCGGGGATCAATCTCTCATCGATGGTGCTTTTGGGCCTCGCAGGAAAGGGGCCCGGGTCGGAGGCGCATATACGGGCCACGGCAAAAATAACGAACGAGATGAAGCCCCACTATCTCGCTGCGCTCACAGTGACGCCGGTGCCGGGGACTGCTCTGCACAGGCAGGTGGAGGAGGGGAGCTTCACCCTTCTTGATCCTATGGAGACCCTCGTGGAATTGAGGATGCTCATAGACGGTCTCTCTGTCGACAACCTCAAGTTTGTCGGGATGCACGCCTCGAATTATCTCCCGGTCAACGGGACACTGCAGCGCGACAAGGGAAAAATGCTCGACGCGATCGACGCTGTGTTGAGGGAAGGGGACATGTCGCGGATGCGGGCGGAGGGAATGAGGGGGCTGTAGGTGTATTGTGAATAATAATATTTTTTTTTAAAAGGAGCCCATATGGCCTTAACCGGTTTGCAGATACAGAAAATTCTTCCCGGAACGAACTGCCGGGAGTGCGGATCAAACACATGTATGGCGTTTGCCATGAAACTCGCGGCAAAAAAGGCTGAAATAAGCGCATGTCCCTATGCCTCAAACGATGCGAAACAGATCCTCGGTGAGGCATATGAGCCTCCTGTGAAATGTATCACGCTTGGCACAGATGAATTAATCAGGCTCGGAGAAGAAACCGTTCTCTACAGGCACGAAAAAACTTTTGTCAACGGGACCCTTTTTGCTATAAACATCGATGATACCTATCCGGCTGCGCGAATTACGGAAATACTTAAGGCAATCAGCATATATGGCTATACGCGCGTTGGAGAAACATTTTCCGTGGATATGGTGTGCGTCAGCAAAAAAGGGGATGATACTGCGCAATTTCTTGCATGTGTCGAACGGGCACTCAAGGAAACCGGTAAACCCCTTATTGTGAGGGCCGGGGACTCAGAATCGCTTGTAGGCGCGGCAGAAATATTAAAAGGGAATAAGAGCGTCATCTCCGCTGCCACCGTGGCACTTGCTCATGAAATCCTCCCGGCTGTGAAAGCTGCCGGCCATGTGCTTGCAGTAACAGGCGCAAATCTCGATGAATTGACCGGTGCAACAACGAAGTTTCGTGAACAGGGATTCACCGATATCATTCTCGATTATGGGGCTCTGACCCTCGCCGAGCATTTTCAGGTAAACTCACTATCCCGTCGTTCGGCGATCAAGGAAAGTTTCAAAGCCCTCGGATTCCCGTCAATCCGTTTTATCGATGATGACAGCGACAATATTCTTGTCCAATCGATAACCGGGGTTCTTAAATACGGGGGGATTGTGGTACTGCCGGCATTTGATCCGGCGCTGCTGGCATCGCTTATAACCATGCGCCTCAATATCTTCACCGATCCCCAGAAACCGATCCAGGTTGAACCGGGCATCTATCCCATCGGCGAGCCGGACCCGGCATCAGCGGTATTCGTTACCACGAACTTTTCGCTCACGTATTTCGTTGTATCGAGCGAGATCGAAAACAGCGGCATCAGCGCCTGGCTCCTTGTGCCGGAGTGCGAGGGGATGAGCGTGCTGACCGCGTGGGCTGCCGGAAAATTCAATGCCGGTTCAATAGCGAAATTTGTTAAAGAATTTAATGTTGAAGATAAAATCGAACGGCGCGAGTTGGTGATTCCAGGCTATGTATCGACGATCAGCGGAGAATTGGAGGAAAACCTCCCCGGATGGAAGGTGCTCATCGGGCCCCAGGAGGCGGCTGATATCGAAGGTTTCGTGAAGGCACGGTTGACATGATAACATTTAAACCTTCGAATATATCAATTGATATTCCCCCTGGCACCGGGCTTGTTGAAGCTGCTGCCAGGGCCGGCATTTCAATCGGTATCCCGTGCGGCGGGCAGGGGACATGCGGCAAATGCACGGT
>JBFZEZ010000605.1:0-2886 GCA_041306585.1 Spirochaetota bacterium
GCCGTGATTGAACCGAGCGTTGATATTTCCCGTTTGAAGATTGAATGAGAAAAAAAGTGTTCCATTTTTTTCACTGGAACGGTCAAGGGTAAGTTGAGTGTTGTCACCCATGAAAATTTCAACCATGTCCTTGTAACGTGCCAGGGCATGGGATTTATCCCCGATGCGCAGGGTCATATGTTCATTAATTTCGAATGGAGCGGAAAATCTTTGCCCATCGACATGTACTGAACCAAGTACATCGGAAACAGACATACCAATTGGAACTGACGCGGGAAAAACAATTAAACGCAATACAAAATATATCGAAACACACGCAATGACTGCGAATGATGATGCAATAGCCAACCGGCCGCCGGAAAAAAGACCGCGCTGCCCTGCGGCCGGTTCTTCCGCGAGTGACTTTCGTATCGATCCGGCGATGCGTTCATCGGCATAACGGGAGACAACCATGCCGGAAGCTGCCGATGGAACGTACATGTCTGCGATAATCCGGCGCTCGGCGCTGCACGTATCACATTCGGCAAAATGCGCCCTGGCTTTCGACACAATTTCTGGTGAAGCCGTCCCGGTGACGATTGCCGTTATAATTTTATGTGATATGTGCTTATCCATGCGACCTTATCATCCTCTGCATATAAGACAATACAACTTTAATAATCAGACAAAAAAATATTTAAAAATCCTGCATACTAGGCGAACCCTGTTTTTTTTAATTGCGCAAGCAGGAATTCCGTCACCTGCTCCAGCTTCCGCTTGACAGTTTTCTCCGATTTCCCGATGTTTTTTGCAATATCTGAAACGCTCATATTTAAATCTTTCTTCATTATGAAAACTGATTTTGAAATGTCATCGAGATTATCGAGCAGGGCATATAATTTTTTGTCAAATTCTTCTTTCTCTATTGTTGATTCTGTTGAATCATAGGAAGGTGACGTGTATTCTTCAGGAGGGATATAATAAACTTTAGAATGTTTTTTCGCGTAATTTACAGACAAATTGTGTACGGTTTTATACAAAAAGGCCCTGACGTCCTTAATATCATGGTTCCTGGAATAATTGATAAGATTAATAATTGCATCATGCAAGACGTCCTCGGCAGCCTCCTGCGAGTCTAAGATTCGAAAGCTATATATAAGAAGTTCCTTTTTAAACCTGTTGTACAGGTCGATAATTTCCTGCTCTGAAAACATTTTTTTTATTTTTTTGTCCGTTTTTCAATTCGCCGCTGTCTCATAATCAGAAGATGAGATAATTGAACAACAAAAAAAGGAGGTTGTCAATGAAAAAAATTCTGGTTACTTTTTTGAGTCTTGTATTCGTCCTTTCGGTTACCATGTATGCGGCAAACACCGCGTCTGCTGAAGAAGGTACCAAGGTGGAGAAAAAAGAACAGGTCAAAGACCAACAACGCCTCAAAGACAAGGACGGCGACAAGGACCAGGAACAGATCCGGGACAGGGAGCGCCTGCGTGAAAAAACCAAAGACTCTGCTGATGCAGAAAAAGAAAACAAAAACCAGAACCAGCACCGCTACAAAAAAGGCCATGCTGCCGGCGGCAAAAAAGGGAAATAACATCCCCTTATGGCCTACCCTTCAATAACAGGGCAGGCCATTTTATTTTTTTTCTTTGCACATTAGCTGAATTATAAATATCACATTTATGTTTCAAAGATTTCTAATGAGGGGGATAACGGGATATAATGAAAAATAATATTTTTTTAATAACATTTGCAATGGTTGCAGTCATACTTTCAAGCTCAGCATCATCGGTTTACGCCCTGCCGAATGTTCCCTGGAAATTTTCCTTCGGCGGCAAAGGGGTCACATCGAGCGACAATGTCAATACCAACACATATTTCAAACCATTCGTAACATTCGGCTATGATGGAACGTATGCCGGGTTTATTGCCGGATACTGGCGATATATAAACTTTATGATTACCGATGTGGCCGGAAATGAAAATTTAATAGGCATTAACAAGGTTTCGGGAGAATTCAGCGTAAATGCGGTTGATAACCTTATACTCGGACTGGAATTTGATTATTACAACGGTGAGTATAATTATAACGGTTATGAATTTCTCTTCAACATCGGGTATGATTTCACAAAAGTTTCCCTTTATGCGCAGCTCGATTGCAGTTTTCTTGACTACACAATGAGTAATTATACTTACAAAAATCATACCTATAATCTGTTTGCTGAAGCAGGTTATTTCTTGACCGGCGATATCAGCGTGGAATTCGATTATTCCCTGATGAATTTAAAATCAACCGGTTTTGATACAGATAATTTTTTCCATGAATTCAGGATCGGGTTAGACTTTATTTTTATCAAAAAAGTATACCTGTCATGCGGCTTAAATGCCGGCATCGACACGACAGACTACGCCCTGATCGGCCCGGACCTGGGGCTCAACATATACCTGTGGGACCATCTTAAGCTGACGGCGATGTATAAATACACCTATAATTATTATATCATGAACACGGCATACGGATATCATGATCACATGCTTTCATATGGTGCATCATTCTATTTATAGGCTTTACAGCCGGGGGCGAGGTGTTCCCGGCAGTTCAGATATATCCCGCTTTGCCTGAGACGCATGCATGCGTCTCGGTATAGCTGCAGGCTCTGGAGCAACTAATATTCGGAATTGTATTAATTTTCTATTATCAGCTCTTTGATATAGCATACGAAGCGATCAATGATATTTCCAACAGGACCCTGGTCGTAACTTGAAGAATGGGAACTGAACCAGACGATCGTGAGTTATAAAAAATAAAAAAATAGCGCCACTGCGTCTACAATAGATGAACCGCGTACAGGGGGATTGATTTTACTTTATTCACATAACCAAAGTTTTTTGAAGATATTCTTA
>JBFZEZ010000606.1:0-4750 GCA_041306585.1 Spirochaetota bacterium
TGATGATTCCATACAAAGATAGATGAAAGGCTTCCCCGGATACGACTGTATCTTTTCTTTCAAATATCTGTATATCTCAACCCTTTTCGATTTTAAATAACGATATTTTCCGTCATTCCCTGGGAACATTTCCTGGGAAGTCAGTTCATCTTCGGGATATGCATTTTGCAAAATTTCTTTAAACCCGGGGCTGTGACGGAAACATCCCAATGATATCCATACAATCCGGTGCGGGTCAACTGAATTAAAAATCCTGTCTATTACAGCCGCATAATCCTCAAGAAAATTATCATACCTAATAACCGGATCAAAATGAAATGCCAGATAAAATCCCGCATTCGAGGCCATCTGTGCCCCGGCCATGCGTTGATCGAGGTCGGCAGTACCTGGCTCATGCACAGCAATATTCCTGGGTGTATTAACACTCCAGGCAAGAACCGTGTTACCCTTCGTTTTAATTCCGGCAAGGTGGGATATATTAGCTGACTTTGTCTTGAATTCAAGCATTGCGTTCTTAATCGGAGCTATCTCCCCGATAAGCCGCCCTGCGATCCCGGTGACTTCATCGAACATAAGGGAATCCGTAAACTCCCCGGTCCCGATACGATATACCTTATTGGAAGAAAAATCAATATTGGAACGGATCTCATCTGCAAGCCCATCGAGATTGATGAACTGAGTTATGCCGAAAGCATTCAAATACGAGTGGAGAAAACAATATGTGCAGTCATACAGACAGTCGAAACAGGTATTGAGCAGGAGATAGTTGCAACATATTACATTGGGTGATCCGGGGCACTTCTGGAAGAGCCGCCCCTTAAACTGCTTCAAAATAAGAACTTCCTTGGAGAAAAAGCCCCTATTGATTAAATCGGGGAGAATGAGACCAAGATGTATTTCATCTTCATAGGCTATAAAATCTTTATTACGCAAACCCAGAAATTGTTTAACAATCGAATTATCACTCTCATGGGGAGGATACAGTATTATTTTGATATCACTGACTGTTTTCAATATTTGTTGTCCTTAAGACGGTTTCTGGGGTCAGAGCACTGCGTGAGAATATAGTATATTATAAATATTTTTCAATACAATTATGGGATCCACTTGCTATAAAGATTAAAAATATTTGATTTCACTCGCAATTTATAATTGTTTGCACCATTAGTATCACGGAATTCCAATTCCATACCATCATAAACAATTCCGCGGTCAACAATGTTGGGTGATACAAAATCAAAGCGTTTTAACTGATAATACTCCTTCCACTTTGATCCTGGAGCCGGGATCAGAGCCAGTGTCCAATAGACACGCGTAAACGTATACGATGGCGGCTGCGGTCCCCCGTTTATTAGAGTCAATTGAAGGGGAGTTATGTCAACGTCCAATTTTGCCAGGTCCCCTGATTCAAATGATTCTAATCCTGAGACACCGGTCCTGTTGATATATCCCTGCTCATCCTCAGTAATTATCCAGAACATACGGTTTTCGCCGGCAGGAACATCAATCGATACAGTTGATGTCGGAGTAAAGGTTTCTTTCACCAGAAGGGTTTCCTCTGATACCGTACCCTCGCAAACAGCTATATGGATCTTTTTAACATCAGAAGGAACATCGATATCAATCCGTGCATTCACTGATTCATAGCAGCCTAACAATGAGGTACTTAGAATAATAAAAGCAGATAAAAATTTCATTGAATACTACCTCTCTCAAATTATTTACAACAATCAACATTCGAAAGATTGTACTTCAAACCACTTCTTGAATGCTTAATATAATATACTTATATTTTAGACTATAAAGACAATATTTTGTTAGAAATTATTAATTTTATTATTTTTGAGCATAATCATACCCGGGGAGGGCTCTGACCCTCCCCCGCCTCCGATTTCCAGATATTTGAATCTTCAAAAACAACATTTTAGGATGTATTAAATTTCTTGACGAATTGATTAACATAAACACTATAAGTGTTAAATCAGATTAGCAGATCAAACTAATACAATCAAGGAGCAAACCATGAGTTGTTTATTCTGTGAAATATTAAAGGGAAATATACCATCAACAAAAGTATATGAGAATGACCATATTTACGCATTCGAAGACATCCATCCGATGGCACCGGTGCATGTACTGATTGTCCCCACGTTGCATGTTAAAAACATCACCGAGCTCACTCGTGATTCTGCGCAAGTCATGTCTGAAATTTTTCTAGGGGTACAGAAAGTTGCAAAAATCAAGGGGCTCAGTGACGGATACCGGGTCATTATTAATAACGACAAAGCCGGCGGGCAGATAATCTGGCACCTGCATGTGCATGTACTGGGCGGAAAAGACGATATGGGGGCTATGATTTGTTCCTGATATACGGCCGGATTTAAACATGCCTCTTTTTTTTCCTTCTCGATGGCACGATGAGCTTGATCCTTTCAACTGTACGTTCGGTAGTTTCCTCAATGATAAAAACATGCTTGTTGTATACGAACTCTTCCCCCTGACGGGGGATTTTCCCAAGTTTATACATGACAAATCCCGCCATTGTCTCGAAGCCCTTCTTTTCGATCCTGCATGAAAATTTCTTTTGGAAAAAATCAACCGGGAGATTCCCGCTCAGGTAAAAAGTGAAGTTATCGATCGGGGTAATGAGGGCTTCTGAAGAATGATCATGTGTGTTTATCTCTCCAACGATCTCTTCAGCGATGTCCTCGTAGGTCACCATACCGATTACGCCGCCGTACTCATTAACGATAAACACTACCGGGAGGGTTTTAACCTGCATATCCATGTAAAGATCGAAAATACTCTTCGTCGCGGGGGCATATTCCACTGCTGTCATAACATCACCGATGTTCTGCGGTTTTTTTGTTTCCAGAATATTACGGTAAAACACATAACCGATAATATGGTCCACCCTCCCCTTGTAGACAGGAATCTTTGAAAAACGGGTTTTTTCAAAAAGGGTCACCAGATCCTTAATGCTTTTTTTTATATTGATCGAAACAATATCCACAGTCGGCGTCATGGCGGCAACTGCCGTTACATCGCGGATAGAAAGGATCTCTGCGACGAAATCGTGATGGTCTTCCTCGATGATACCTTCGTCCCTCCCCAGTTTAAAAAGGATGTTGATCTCGTCGCGGCTGACGACGGCAGCCCCCTTTGCTGCCTTGATCCCGAACCCCTTCTTGATCATGCCGATGATAAACATGATCACCACGTTGGCCGGCCTGAGTATGTTCAGCATTATCACGATTGGGATCGAGAAAAAAAGGATGAAGCGTTCAGCATAAGCACGGGCGATTATCTTCGGGGTAACCTCGCAGAAAATGAGGAAGATGATCGTTTGAATGAGCGTCACGACAAACAACTGCCGGTCATCAAACAGGTACGCCTGGGTCGCGATGAAGGTAATGAACGCGGCGGCGGATATGTTCGCTATATTATTCCCGATGAGGAGCATCCCGATTGTGCCTTCGATGTTGTTGAGTATATATAATGCCCTTCTCTTTTTCCCGGGGTCCCGTGCAAGGGCCTGGATGCGGAGCCTGTGGGCAGACAGAATTGCCGTCTCGGTCCCTGAAAAAAAGGCTGAAAGAAACATGGAAATTACGATCATTATTTCATATTTGAGATACGTGTTGTTAAACATGTGCTGGTGTATCCACGGCTTTATTGATTTTTTCTCGCAACTTCAATTGATTCAATCCTGTTCTTTATTATATACTTAATTCTAAGAATATGATTCTCAATTTCTATTTCATCACCCCTCTTGGGGAAGCGGTTGACACGTTCAATAAAATAACCGCCGACCGTGTCTGAATTTTCGCTTGCAAGATTTTCCCTATATTTAATGTTAAAATCATGTATCTGCATATCGCCGTTTACTATTGAGAGGTTTTCGTCAATCCGGCGGACTTCAGGCCTGTAATCAATCTCCCACTTTTTAAAGTCCTTTCCCATGAGTTCGGCAAGTATCGAGTTAAGGGTCACAAGGCCGGCTGTTCCGCCGTATTCATCTACGACAACCGCAATCTGGATGCCCTCGTATAAAAAGTCACGGAGGAGCTCGGTGAGGTCGCGCGTTGCTGGAAAATAACGTATCGTGTGTATGAACTTATTTATGTTCCGTCCTTTTTTGTACCCGAGGATATAGGGCATGAGCTCCCGGGAATCTATGAAACCGATCACATGATCAAGGTCTTTCTGATACACAGGCGCACGTATGACGCCCGCTTCAAGACAGAGATCCATTGCCTCCCTGATGCTTGTTCCGTAGGGAATAAAAAGGGCCCGATTGCGCGGGAACATGATGTTTGATGCGTCTTTTTTCGAGAATATCATGACGTTTTTAATGAAGTCGCCTTCTTCTTTATGAATTATTCCTTCAATAGCACCGAGATGAACGGCATAATCAAGTTCATCCTCTGTTACTTTGTTCTTGTTTAAATCGATCTTTAAAAACCTGGTCAGCTTGCTTGTTATGTAAAGAAGGACTAGTCTTAAAGGAAATAAGATCTGATGAATTGCCATAATTAAAGGATAAACCTTACGGGAGACCGTATCGTTGGCGTTGATTGCAATAATCTTCGGTGAAATTTCGCAGAGGATAATAATGATCGGGGTCACAATTGCAATCGATATGAAATGGCCATAATTGCTCCAATACGTGAGCGTCAGGCTTGTCATAATTGCCGTCGCGATCAGATTGGAAAATAGGTTTCCGAGCAGTATTGTGATAAGTATTTTT
>JBFZEZ010000607.1:0-4828 GCA_041306585.1 Spirochaetota bacterium
AAATTGATCCCGGAGTCATATCTTTCTGCATCGACAATATAGTTCTTATCATGCAGTTCTCGTATACTACGGAATATTATGCTGAAAGAATGAAAATATTCGCAGGAAAAAAATCACTTAAGGAGGATGAGCGCATAGTTCAGGGGATTATGTTTTTTTTAAAAGGGGCGCTCGCGCCAAGAAAATAGCGCCGGCGCCGATCAAAAAATCACCATCATCATCGGCAGCCCTATCGCCCCGATATCAATGCAGAATTGACAGACGAGCCCAGGCACAAGGCTGTCCGGGTACTCATTTAGCGATAAAATATATACATGGAATTGAGAGAGGCATAGGTAAGATGATTTCCCCCCGATTTGCGACCTGTAACCATGTCTTTATACAGAAAAAATATAAAATTCTTGACGATATAAAAATAATTATTTATTATTAACAATAAACATGAAAAAATCTGTGGGAGGAAATCATGTTTGGCTCAACAAATCTGCAAATTACAAAATTCGATTACGATCGCCTGATACAAATAATTCACAACCATAAAAACACATATTCCAACACAAGTAATAATCCCGTAGGCATATTAAGCAAAAAAATTTGCAGTGCAAAAAAAATCGATTCAAAAAAAATTCCATCTGATCATGTGACAATGAATTCTAAAATAAAATTAGTGAACCTTGGAAACCCCCAGTCGTGTGTAATGACCCTCGTATTTCCCGATGATGCCGATTCTGAAAATGGCAAAATTTCAATACTGAGCGAAATCGGGGCATCAGTCTTCGGTTACCGCATTGGAGATGTTATTAAATGCAAAAACAAAAACGAAGAAAAATATCTCCAGATAGAGCAAATCCTTTATCAGCCTGAAGCTGCCGGTGATTACCACCTCTAATATCATTTCATGGCAATTTTCCGATAACGCAGAGAGGGGCTCTGACCCCCTGAAAGCAGCTCGAAAAACAAAAAAAAATATTTTTTTCTTGACTTCGAATTATTGCCTTTCTATATTGCATATGAGTGAGCACTTACTCACTCATATGCAATATGGGCACAATTATACAATTCGGTTTTTCGTTATTCGTGCCCACAAGGGAACATCCAAAATTTAATGCAGGGAGGTTCTCTTCTAATTATCCATTTCAGTGAGGTAAGGAATGAACTTTAAAAATTTGTCTATCGCCATACCCAAGGAAATCATGACCGGCGAAAACCGGGTCGCTGCCACCCCTGAGACGGTAAAAAAAATGGTGGCAGAAGGAGCGCGTGTCATTATTCAGCAGGGAGCAGGACTCGGGGCCTTTTTTGAAGATCAGGAATATAGCAGAGCCGGTGCAGTCATAGAGACAGACATACAGAAGCTGTTCAGCTCAGCCGACATAATCATGAAAGTCAAGGAACCGATGTTTAATGATTTGATTGGAAAGCATGAAATCGACATGATGAAAGAAGGGCAACTCCTGGTTACATTTCTCCATCCGGCAAACCCGATGAACCATAAAATGGTACAGAATATTGCCAAGAAAAACATCATAAGCCTTTCACTCGACAGTATTCCGCGTATTTCACGGGCGCAATCCATGGATGCCCTCACTTCGATGAGCACCATTGCCGGCTACAAATCCATTATCTCAGCGAGTACCATGCTTCCAAAATTTATTCCCATGGTCGGCACTGCAGTCGGTATGATACAGCCCGCAAAAATATTCATCATTGGTGCAGGAGTGGCGGGTCTTCAGGCACTCGCAACTGCAAAAAGACTTGGCGCCATAAGCTATGCAGCGGATGTACGGCCTGATGCGATCGAACAGGCAAAAAGCCTCGGGGCAAAAATCATAGACACCGGTATCCCTCCTGAAAAGGCTATGGGCGCAGGGGGGTATGCAAAACACCTTTCTGACGATCTTATCGGAATTGAACGGCAGGCCTTAAAAGAAATAATCAAAGAAATCGACGTTCTCGTTCTCTCAGCCCTTGTCCCGGGCAAACTTGCTCCAATACTCATCACCGAGGAAATGGTGAAATCAATGCCCCACGGTTCAATCATCGAGGACATTTCGATCGACCAGGGTGGAAATTGCGCGCTCACCGAGCCCGGGAAGGTCGTAAAAAAATATGATATCGTTATCAATGGGACAAAAAATATTCCCGGATCGGTCCCGGTAACTGCCACATACATGTTTGCAAAAAATATTTTCAATTTCGTTTCCATTCTTGTTAAGAATGGAAAAATTGACATTAATCTCAATGATGAGATTATACGGACTGCCCTCGTAACCCACAACGGGAAGCTTGTTCACGAAGGAGCTCTCGAAGCAATCAGGGAAGTCTCGGGAGGAAACGCATGAACAACCTTATCCTTATTGCGATATTCATTGTCTCGACACTCGTCGGCTACAAGGTCATATCGGATGTCCCTTCCCTGCTGCACACACCCCTCATGTCGGGGATGAACGCACTCTCAGGTATTACGGTAACTGGTGCCGTTATAGCAACCGGACTGGCGATCACCTATTCAAGCGAAGTTCTCGGCGCCATAGCAATAATCCTTGCCATGGTTAATGTTGTCGGCGGATTCCTGGTGACAGACAGGATGCTGAAGATGTTTAAATCGAAAAAGTGAGTGTATCTATGAAATTCGACGCATATACAATCATTTCTTTTGCAGTAATCCTTGCAACCATTTTGGGAATACGGCTCTTGAGTTCCCCCCGCACTGCAGTAACAGGGAACAGGTTGGGAGCAATCGCAATGGCGACTGCGATTGTGACTGTGCTCATTCACAACAGCATCATCGGTCTACCTGTTGTCATCATATCACTCGCCATCGGGGGAATCATAGGGACCATCATGGCGCTCAGAGTAAGCATGATCCGCATCCCCCAGATGGTTGCCTTGCTCAACGGGCTTGGCGGTTGTGCTTCACTTCTTGTCGCAATTGCAGTGATACTGGACGGCTTTTCCGGGATGGACATGTTCAACAGGGTTTCCGGACAGTTGGCTGTTATTGTTGGGGCTATAACCCTGAGCGGGAGCCTGGTTGCCGCGGGCAAACTGGACAAAAGGCTCCCCCAGCACCCGATCAATCTTCCGGGACACACGGTCATAACCCTTCTTGCCCTCGCAGGCCTGTGCACGCTTACTATAGCTCAGCCTCATCTTACCGGCAGTCCCGCATTTATTGCATGCATAATTACCGCTCTTATATCACTCACATTCGGGGTTCTCATCACAATCCGTATCGGGGGAGCAGATATGCCGGTGGCAATTTCACTCCTGAACTCTTATTCCGGGCTTGCGGCATCCATTTGCGGATTTGCTCTGAGCGACCCCCTGCTGATTGCTATAGGGGCCATAGTCGGCGCTTCAGGGCTCATCCTGACCAGGATCATGTGCAGGGCGATGAATCGTTCACTTTTCGATGTCATAACCGGAAGTACGTTCTCCCCTCCTGCTGCAATCAGTCATAATGCATCATCTGAAACGCCGGCCCCGACGACAGCTCAGAGCAATGAAAAAACAAAAACACCCTCTGATGTCGCTGAAATTCTTGCCAGCGCACGAAAAATTATAATCATACCCGGTTACGGCATGGCACTTGCACAGGCGCAGGATCGAGTAAAAAAATTATATGAACTCTGTTGCAAGAGGGGGATCGATGTTAAATTTGCCATTCACCCGGTTGCCGGGAGAATGCCGGGGCACATGAATGTTCTGCTTGCAGAAGTTGATATCCCCTATGAAAACCTCTTTGAAATGGATGATATCAATCCCCTCTTTGCGGATACCGACGCTGCCATCATTGTCGGTGCATGTGACGTCGTTAATCCAGCAGCGATAACAATGGAAGGAACCCCGATATATGGAATGCCGGTACTCCATGTGCATGAGGCCCGTCATGTTATTGTTTGCAATCTTGACACAAGACCAGGATACTCCGGGGTTGAAAACCCGCTTTACAACGAGGTAAATACAATAATGATGCTCGGGAATGCAGCAGAAACACTGGATCATATAACTGAAGAACTTGCACGAAAATAACTTTGAAAAATATAGTTTTTTTATAGGACGACGATAATCCCCTTTTTTCTGAGGGACTCAGCAAATGTCTCATCCTCAATATCATTGCCTGTTAGTATTACTGATGTAAGGCTGGGGAGCTTTTCAAGAACGCTGAAATCAGCCACGTGGTTGTTAGAAAGATCTAAATATATCAGTTTCTGAAGCCCTTCAAGATCGCCAATCCCCGAAATTTCGTTATTTGCGAGATTCAGGGATATGAGGTTTTCAAGGGAAGCAAGGGGGAAGATATTTCCTATCTCGTTCCCGGAAAGGTCAAGCACAATCAGGGATTCAAGTTTTGATAGAGGCCCGATGTTGATGATTTCATTATCAGAAAGATCGAGGATCGTCAGGTTATGACAATGTTCAATACCCGACAGTTCCTGGAGTCCCCGGTCTGAAAGATTAATATCCTGGAGGTCGATAAGGTCCCTCGGATGCAGATAGACGTCATCATCGACAAGATTTCCGAGCATCTCCTCGTGGATGGCCTCCTTGAATCCATAGACCTCGGATTCATCGTCCTCATCTTCATCTTCAATGTCGTCTTCAATGTCGTCTTCATATAATTCTTCATCATTCGACTCGTCTTCATCTTCGGAAAACTCATCGTCAAAATCCATATCATTATCGGTTTCATCGATCTCCTCTTCATCATCAAAATCGCTGTAACCTGCATCCTCATCATACACATATTCTTCTTCTATATCTACATCAAAATCAGCCACACTCCCTTTCTCATCGTCGACATATCCGTCAAGACCAATCCATC
>JBFZEZ010000608.1:0-8175 GCA_041306585.1 Spirochaetota bacterium
CCCCCCCCCCCCCCCCCCCCCACCCCTCTCTCCCCCGTGCAGCGCAGAGCGCTGCACAGCTGAGTAATTACGTTTTTTTCATGACAGGGTATTATGCTGAATAGATACAAAGTTTTTTTCAAAAAATGGCTGGTGCACAATGACTTCAGATAATAAAAAAAATATTCATCAAAAAAAAATCAGTGAGAAACTCGCAGCCTGTGCTGTTGAAATTGATGAATATATAGCCCGGTTTCTGACCGGATCTGCCAGTAATATCTGGGAAGCGGCGAATCATTATATAAAGGCCGGGGGGAAACGGCTCAGGCCCTTTATCTCTATGCGCTGTTTTGATCTTGCGCGGGGTGAAGGGGGGCACCGGGAGGCGCTTCCGATCGGGGCGGCCTTTGAACTCCTCCACACGTTTTCTCTCGTTCACGACGATATCATTGATGGCGACAATCTGCGGCGCGGGGTGCAATCGGTGCATGACCGCTGGGGGGTCCCGATCGGGATTTTGTCCGGCGATATTTTATTCGGCATGACGAATGTTGTAATATGCAACTCAACTTTGACTGATCATATCAAGGCAGGGGTCCTCAGGGAGTTCGGCATTCTATGCATTGACTTATGCGAGGGTCAGAGCATGGACATCGATTTCGAGCAGAGGAACGATGTCACTATTGATGATTATATGCATATGATATATTTGAAAACAGCAAGTTTTTTTGAAAAATGCGCTGCAGCCGGGGGGATCGCAGGCGGTGCAGGATCGGAGCAGGTGGCCTCGCTCAGGAGTTACGGCAAAAATATGGGGCTCGCGTTTCAGATTATTGACGACCTGCTTGACCTCATAGCGACGACCGGGGATCTCGGCAAACCGGCGCTTTCCGATTTACGGAGCGGGAAAAAAACATATGTGCTTATTGATGCCATTGACTCGATGACTGCTGAGCGCCGAAAGATTTTCAGCGGTCTTATGGCAGAAAAAAATAAGACCGCTGATACTATTGTTTCCATACTGAATGAAATATCGGCCACCGGGGCGCTTGAACGCGCACGTGTGCTTTCGAATACATACATAACAAATGCGATTGCTTCACTTTCCGGTTTTCCCAACACGGAAGCGCGGCGCGACCTTGAAGCGATCGCCCGGCTTACAGTCGAGCGGGGGAGTTGATCGCCGCATTACAGCCGTTTAATCACGATTATTGTCAGGTCGTCGGTGATGTTCTCCTCGCTTCCGATAAACTGGAAGAATTTCCGTACAATATAATCGAGGGCCTTGCCTGCGGTGTTCTCAGGGGCGTTGCGGAGGGATTCGATCATTCTGTCAAGACCATACGCCTCTCCGGCTTCATTCCTGTTTTTGATTAGACAGTCGGTATACAGGAGGATGAGGTCGTTCTTTTCGGTTTTGAATACTACTTCCTCGTGCCTGCCTCTTGTCTTCTGGAGTCCGGGAAGGGCGTCAGCTCCGGCACTATCCCTTTTGTTTCTTACGGGAAAGACGATGCTGCCGTTTCGTACATATATGTCCGGGTGCCCCGCATTGACATGGCATGCGTTTGGGCCGTCAAATTTTAACAAAACACCCGTTATGTAATATTTGATGTTCCCGATTAACGTGCTCATTTCGGCGTCCGCCTTTTCCAATGTTACGTCAAGCTGCTGGTCGAGGTTCTGCATGAAGTTCCTGAAAATGGTCGATTTCGCAATCATGGAAACCAGGCCCGGGGATATTCCGCTGCCGGATACTTTAAATATACCGACCCCGTTCAGGGCCCCGTTTTTTGCGTAAAAATCATAGAAATCCCCCGATATCCCCGAATAGGGCCTGAAGAAATACGCGGTGTCCCACTCTTCTGATGGCGGGACCACCTTGGGGAGGTAATGTGCCTGGAAGTTCGCAGCCATCTTCATGTCGGAAATCGCGTTCTCCTGGGCGGTTTCCAGTTTTATATTTTTTTCGACCACGGTTTCATTCATGATGACAAGCTGATCAATCGCTGCATGAAGTTCCTCGGTCAAGTCCCTGATTTTTTTCCTGAGATCCTGGTTGAGACCTGTCAGTTCAATGCCCGATTTCTCAGCGGAACTCAATACCTTTGAAGAACGGAAAGCGAGCATAACGGACAGCAATAAGATAAAAACAAGAAGCCCGAATGGAAAAACATGGCCCGTGTTGATAATTGTTATATTATGAAGCATATCGTTCACCGCAGCGGTGAAGAGTAGGAGGAATCCTGCAAAAAAAATTGCAGCTGATTCCTTTCTGCGGATAATGGCCAGAATGAGTACATATGTACCGTACAAAAATGCAGTGATGATAAAGAACACGTTAATGATCATGATCCATATATTTGCACATGCCCCGGCGACCAGGGTGAAGACTAAGAATAGAAGTGATGACACCTGAAAAAAACGCATGGCGAGAATTGAAAATTCCATCGGATAAAGCCTGCGCATGAACAGGGCGAAGATCGGCAACGCCAGGTATATTGTAAAACCGGCGAGTTTCATCATAAAATCCCAACTGATCTGCCGGCTGCCGGCAAACACGGGCCATTCACCCATGAACAGGGTGAACAGGGCCATGAGGATGCAGTATAAGCCGAAGTAAAGGGGGGCACGGTCTTTCTTGCGGATGATGAAAAGACTTACGTGATAGATCCCCATGATGAGAATGCTTCCGAAAATGAAGAGATCGATAATTCCATTTCCGACGACAGGGTAGCAGAATGCTTCGGCAGCGGATAGCCGTTGCAGCGATAAAAAGATAAGAATTGTATAAATAAGATAGTGTATATTCATATGAGCATCGCCTGGATCACTTCTTCTTCATTACGATCAACGTTATATCATCGGATAACAGAGTTGATCCCCTGATTTCGAAAAATGTACTGGTAATGTGGTTGGAAACCAGTTCCGAAGTTTCTTCCGGGGCCGATTTGAAGGTATTGATAAGCTGCTTTACGTCAAATCTGCCGAGGTTTTCATCGAAGGAATCGGTTAAACCATCTGAATAGAGCAGGAGATAATCCCCCTGTTTTACATCGAATGTGCAGACCTCGAAGGGTACTGATATGCTTTTTATTCCGAGTATGGATCCGGAGATGCTTTCATTCTCCTTGTTCAGGACCGGTTTCACTATCCCCCCTGATTTGAGTAATATATTCGGGTGGCCGGCGTTGACGTATTCAACGCTGTTTCCTTTTAAGCGGAGGATGACGCCGGTCAGGTAGTAGTAATTATTCTTAATTTCATTCTGGATGTCCTGGTTCACCAATGTCAGTATGATATCCATCTGCTTATCCATATTCTGTCTGAAGTGGCGATGTATTATCGATCGGGCTATGGTTGTGATCAGCCCGGAGGATATCCCGTGGCCTGAAACATCGAAGAGAGACAAGCCGCAGAATGTCCCGTCAATCTCATAAAAATCGTAGAAATCACCTGAGATTCCCGACATGGCCTTATAATAATATGCTGTGTCCCATTCTGCAGATTGCGGAGGGCCCTTGGGGAGAAAATTAAGCTGAACATTGATCGCCATGTCCATGTCACTTTTTGCGATGGCCTGGGCTGTTTCGAGATTCCTGCAGACGTTAGTGAGATTTCTGTTGCTCGTTTCAAGTCTTTCCATTGCGCTTTTAAGTTCTTCGGTCCTCTCTTCGACTTTTTCCTCGAGGTTCCAGTTCAGGTCGATGAGCTGGATATTTTTCTTTTCAACCTCGATTGTTGATTCCGCGAGGCGTTCTGTCAGGTCTTCGATCACCTTCACCGCATGACTGAAACGATGTGTGATGAGATACCCGTGTGAAAACAAAAGGAACAGGAGGGCAATATGAAGATAATTCCCGGTGTTCAGGATGTAGTAAATATTGAGGATATCATTCACCCCTGCAATCATGAAGATGATCCCCGATACGATTATGATCCGCGATCCCTCCCTTTTTCTTGTTACTGCCATGGCCATGACGTATGCAGCATAACAAAATCCAGCGCATATAACAGCATGATAGTAGGGGAGGGTGACCGCGTATATGTTTGCAGGTAAGAAAATGATCATACCGAGAGCAATGGCCCCGGCACCGAGAAAAAACTTTATCAGCCGGGAATGAGTCTCCCCGGGGAACAGGGAATGGACAAAAAGTATCCCGAGAGGGAGAGTGACATAAACGGAACCGTATTCGATTTTATAGAGAAATTCCCAGCTCATAAACGGGAAAATCTCAGCGACAAAGCGCTCATTCATGAGGATTACCCAGAACGATAGGATCATGCACAGGATACCAAAGTAGAGTGGCGACCGGTCACTCATGTTCAGCATGAAAAGAACGAGGTAATAGCATGCCATAATGAAAAGGGCGCCGAAAAATAAAAATTCTACGGCAAGATTTTTTTCCCGGAGTGTAGTGATGCTGCGGAGGGTGCCGATTGTTATTGTCTGTTTAATGCCGCCGTACGGGTAATCAAAGTTGGATACATGTATAACTATATCCATTGCAGTATCAGGCCGGCAATCAGCAATCATGGGGCGATACCCGGGGCTGGAATCCCCCTGATTGGTCCCGACCCTTCCGGCGGAAGCTATTTTATTTCCATTTATAAACGCTTCGAATGCTGTCGAAATGTTCAGGAATTTAATCCCCATTCTGTCGTCTTCCGGCGTATTGAGCAGGACCCTGAGGCGGTATGTCGCGCATCCTTTGCCGGGGAGTTTTTTTCCGTCAAGCTTCATCCCCTTCCAGATGCCGGGTACTTGTGCATAGTCAGCCGCAGTCGCCGCCGTGGGTTGTCCCGAGAATTCCGAGGGCTGTATCAGGCGGTTCCAATAGAATTCCCATGAACCATTCAGTTCCACAGGGCCCTTTTTTTTAAAGTCCCAGTTTCTCGCGTCGAGGATGCCGTTGACCGCGGCGGGAGGATTCTCGCCAGGTTCCAGACGGCTGCATGTGCACAACGCCGTGCTCATGACCCCTGACAGGATGAAGGCCATGCATGCAACTGAATTTTTCAAGAAGAGTAACTTCATTTCTTTTATCATCGTTGATTTTTTTTGCTTAGTCAAGCGGTTTTTCTTATGCTGATAAGGGGTCAGTGTAAAGGGTCATTTTTAAGGGGTAACCATTCATTCCATGTTATTCCCCTACCCGCCTGCGCGAGTATAAATTACGACGGGAATCCTTAATTCGCGTCTAGCGAGAAGGATCCCCACTGTAGTGCATACTCGCGCAGGCGGGTACGGGAATGACATATTGTTGCTGAATCAATGTTTACCCACGAAAAATGGGTACTTGCGAATAATTGCGGTTTTTATAAAGAAAAGATTTTTACAGATTTATTTTTCCCTTTTACAACAACATCGTCTATAAATTTTGCTGCACTCTGGTATTTTTCAGGCAAATTTTTCAGGGTTTGCTCGGAAATGATGAGGTTTTTATGATACATTTTGCAGAGTCCTTCCAAACGTGATGCAGTATTCACAGTATCGCCGATAACTGTATACTCCATACGGTTTTTTGAACCGATGTTGCCTGCCAAAACTTTCCCTGTATGTATGCCAATGGCGCTTTTTATCTCCATTAAGCCTTCTTTCCTTAATTCAATATTCAACTCACGGTTGGCTTCTCTCATCATGATTGCCGTTTTAACGGCTTTCTTTGCGTGGTTTTCCACTGCAATGGGCACCCCAAAAACCGCTAAAATTGCATCACCTATGAATTTGTTTATAATGCCCTCATTGGCATTTATACAGGTACTCATCCTTTCAAAATATCTGTTTATGAGAGATACTACATCTTCCGGTGACAGGATTTCCGACATGGTGGTAAAATTCCTTATGTCGGAAAATAAAATGGTTGCGATTTTTAATTCCCCCCCCAATTCCGATCCACCCTCTAAAAGATGGTCCCTCACACGGGGATCCACTATCCTGCCAAAAGTAGATTTCATTATTTTCTTTTCCCGGAGACCGGAAACCATTCCATTTAACTCATGTGAAATAAGACCCAATTCATCAGATCTTTTTACCTGAAAAAGAACATCGAGACTTCCCTGGCCTACAATCTTTGTCTTTTCAGCAATAACTTTCATCTCTCGTGCAAAAAAGGTTGAAAATAGAAAACTCAATATAAAACCAACAGACAGAATGATTCCACCATAAGTAAGCCACCAGTGTATTTTTTCCTGTATTATTTTTTCTTCAGCTGTGAAAACCACGGATGTTGTGATGATACCATTGTACAATTTTTTAAGAACAATGCCCGCCTTTGCCCTTAGTGGAAGTAATTGCCGATGGCGTAATTCCTCCTGTGCAAGATTCGGCAATATGACGGGTTCAGTGAAATCTTTTAACAACAAAGAGTTGTCAAAATCATAATTAGTTTTTATGAGGGTATTGAAAAGAAGATTCGGGAGTAACATTTTTCCCAAAAAAGTTTGTGTTAGTGAGGATGCATTACCCTCAATTTCAACCTGTTTCTGATTTAATTTTTCCAAATCAGCTACTAATTCATTTAATATAAAGTCTTCTGGAAGAGAACCCTCCTCCCTTTTTTTTCCATTGCCTTTTTTTACTGTATTAAATTCCCGATTCGCCGCCATTTCTATTGAATAGATCATCATTTTCTGATTTTTGATTTTTTTTTCTAATACATATTGTTCTTCTCTGATTTTTTGCAAATTTTTCTTAATTTTGGTTGATTCATTATTATAAGGTTGAATCAATACATTATACATTTCTTTTCGTAATTGTCTTAGAAAAGTCCGTAAGTTATTATTTTTTTTTATCAGTCCAGACTGAAAATTTTTGTTGAGTGAATACCATTCCTTATTTTTAAAATAATCCCCGGTATTTAAGATAATCATGTTTTTGTTTTTAGAAAATTTTTCATTAAAATTTTTTACTGTTTCATCCTTGATGGTATTTTCAGTGTTAATCAATGTTTTATGTATCTCTTGTAATTCAGATAAAATTTGCGTTTCATTTTTGATGAAAAGTTTAAGTAAGTTCTGAATTTTTTCTTCATAAAAAAATGAAAATTTCTTTTTATTGTCATCGTCAATTTTAAAATCCCGCCACTCTGTTTTGACTGAAAGAATTTTAAAGAGAATTATGCTGATATCTTTTAACGGTGGTTTGAAATCAACAAAAAGCGGTTTTAAAAGCAATCTGTCTTTTTTCTCATTCGTGGCCGGTTTAAGAAACTCAAAATCACTTTTGTCTAAATCGAGAATATCCGTCAATTTTTTTTGTTCTTGAGAATAGTTTTTATTGATGGCTGCATGAAGTTCAGATTCAAAGGGATAATTTTTTTCCTGGAACCAGATAAGTTTTGCAGGCAAAGGAAAATATCGAATCGCTTTTTTGTTGTTGATTGTGAGAAATTGAAAATTAAAAAATCCCTTTTTAATGTTTCCGGAAATATCATTAATGCGTGATTCCAGCATTTGATAGCGGGATTCTGTGTTTTGCTCCCAATCCCAAAAAGTTTCAAATTTTTCTATCTGATCTTTCCATTTGTCTGAATTTATTAAATCGTTTTGATTGAAAGGCGAGACATATGAAAATTTGACATAATTAAAATTATTTTTTTTATATTCGGGAATTTTATCGAAATCTGCTTCTTTGTAAATATATGAAAATTTAAATTGTTTGGAATTTTTAAAGTTGGAAATATAATAGTCCTTTCCTAATTTTTCAGAAATATATTTTTTATTTTTCTCAATGGCAAATTCTATCTGGTCATTAAAATAATCTGAGAATATTTTTTCCAACACTAAAATGTTTTCAAGGGCTCGTATATTTGAGGTATCTGTGGCAAATTCAATCTCTCTATCCATTGCTTTTTTTATTGTAAAAGTCAAGAGTGTGATTAAAAATATAACAACAGCAAAAGTCAGTTTTGCCCGAATACCAAAAATGATTTTTAAAACCTTTTGGTTTTCATCTGAATCATTTTTCTGTTGTGAATTATGTTTCATAACTTCATTCATCCCATGATGTTTTTATGGTATATATTAATTAGATTTCTTTATGTATGCCAGTAAATAGATAATACTATTTTTATCAAAAGTCAAACAATTTATGTTGTTAGCTTTATGAAACCATATGAAAATTGCAGCTATTTACCATAATAAATTTATCGTGTAAAACGCGTCCTCACCCGGACGGTAGGCTCGCAGTTTTTT
>JBFZEZ010000609.1:0-8427 GCA_041306585.1 Spirochaetota bacterium
CGATAATGCCCTCACCCCTAACCCCTCTCCCAGCTCTGAAACTCGGAAGGGCGAGGGGAATGAAGAAAGAAAAGAGTACTTACCCGTCATAAATTTTTAATGTTTGAAAGCCCTCTGTCCCGTATACACCATCGCAACCTTGGGATCAGCTTCGTTGCACGCTTCAATTGATTCATGGTCCCTCATTGAACCGCCCGGTTGGACAATAGATGAAATTCCTTCTTTGATGACAACGTCGACTCCATCCCTGAAGGGAAAAAAGGCGTCAGATACGGCTGCAGCACCCTTAAGCCCGCCCTTCGCCTCCTTTGTTGCCTCATCAATTTCAATCAACTCGGATTTTTTTCTTTCACCTTTTTCAACTGAAAGTTTTATTTCATTATAAGATTTTCCATAGGTGTCCCAGCACAAAAGATCTGCATACTTGGAGTAGGCCTTGAATACTGCAATTTCTGCGACCCCGACCCGGTCCTGCTCGCCGGTGCCTATTCCGACAGTAACCCCATTTTTTACATAAAGGACCGAATTTGATGTAACACCCTGTTCGACAAACCAGCCGAATAATAGATCTTCATATTCTTTTTCGGATGGAAGACGGTCTATCTTGTATTTTGTTCCTTTATATTCGGCTTCAGCAGGTTTTAAATCGTTTTTTGTCTTAACTATATTGACCGGGGATTGCTGGACAATAATCCCCCCATCGATGAGGGATTTGAAATCAACGAATGGTGTGGAACGATATTGCTCGAGTAAATCTATCCTGTTTATTTTAATTATTCGAAGGTTGCTCCGTTTACTCAATATCTCAATTGAACCTTCAGTAAAATCCGGGGCCACAACCACCTCGAGGTATTCTTTTGCAATCAATTCAGCGGTTTCCCTGTCAATGGGCCGATTTACCGCAGCACACCCTCCGAATGCAGCAATCCTGTCTGCCCTAAAAGCACGATGGAAGGCTTCGGCGCTGGTTGTGCCATATGCAACACCGGATGGATTATTGTGTTTTACAACAATTGCAGCCGGACGATCAGTAAGATATTTCAATATATTCAAAGCATTATCTATGTCAGTCAGATTTATCTTGCCGGGATGTTTGCCGGCCTGTACCATCATCTGCTCGTCAATGCCGCTTACCAACGGGTTCCCCGGGGCAATGTAGGTACATTTCCCCAACACGAGATTACCGTTGATAAGCTGGTATAATGCGGCTTCCTGTCCTGGATTTTCACCGTAGCGAAGACCTTTTTCAACGAGTATACCGTTTTCTTCGAATTTCCATGAACGTTTTTTATAGATTAATTTTTGATTGCCGAATGTTATAGTCATATCATCCGGAAAATTATCATCCATAATTGTTTTATAAGCTTTTTTTAAGTCTTCCATAGATTTCCTCATTTTGATAGTGATTATTTAGAAATGAAAGTTATTTCACCAGTACCGCGCCTTTTTCAAGAACGATATCCAGTATATAACTGTCTCGCCTGGTATTTACCGGTGTGCAGCTCATTAATTGACCGCTAAATTCAAAAAATTGATCCTTTGCTATAAGGTTTACCGTGTTCTCATCATCGAGATAAACATAATATATAATTGAAAAGCCCATCTGGAGTGCATCCTGATCTGATGCGATAAGACGATATCGCTTACGATACCGATTGAATTTACCGATTGATAAGACCATCCCCCGAGTCTGAACGATTTTATTATTATTGTTATTAAAAAAGTCATCACGAATTATGGCAGGGTAATTGGCTACAATTCCATAAAAAGCATTATTCAAAATGACAAGTTCCGAAACTTTTGTCTCTTTTGAATGACCTGTGTAGACAAATAAAATTTGCATTACAACCGGCAGAAACAAAAAAAGAAATAATTTTTTAACATATCCCATTCTTTTTTTTACCTATTTATACGCTACACAATAACAGGTCAATTATTAACTCAGTATAGATATTCCATCCCCGTACCCGCCTTCGCAAGTATACACTACGGCGGGGATCCTTCTTGCTAGACGCGAATTAAGGATTCCAATCTTCACGGGAAAGACATGGAATTGATTGTTTCCTCTAAAAAATGGACTTATTCAATACACATTGCAAACCGTTTTCCATATAAATCTTCAATCAATGTGTGAAATTACTCCCGTTTCCCGCAAAGTCAATTTTATAAAATTTTGATTCCCTTGAGACCAAAAGAGTAGTAATGCGCTGTTTAGATTTATAAAAAACATTGACAAAATTCGTCAAGGAGGAAATTTTATTTCCATCGTATGAAATGATAATATCCCCTTTTTTTATACCATAAAGAAGGCTTTTTGGGGAGATATATGAAATTATTATTTCATCAGTGCGTGCATTTTCATCAATTTCGAATCCATATTGGAAAAAAAGTTTTTCAAGACCTTTCCTGATATTCTGGTACTCTTCTTTTTCGCGTAATGTCAAATCGAAATTAAACAACTTACCGTTGCGTGATATTATTATATTAATTTTAGTCCCGATCGGCATTTTCCCGATTGATTTGATCAGGGTGCCGACGGAATTTATTGTTTTACCTTCAATTTCTTTTATTACATCATTTTTTTGAATACCAACCATATCAGCCGGCGAACGTCTGATCACGGAGAGAATTTCAACTGATGGATCACCTTGCTGCGAATCAATTTTTTTTTCTTTCACGATAAACCCAAGCCAGCCCCTGCGGACCCTTCCATGCTTCATAAGGTCAGAACATACCTGGCGAACTATGTTCGCTGGAATGGCGAAACTTACACCCTGGAAGGTCCCTGAATCGGTCCGGATCGCCGTGTTTATTCCGACAAGTTTCCCGTAAAGATTTATAAGCGGTCCGCCGGAATTTCCTGGATTAATTGGGGTATCAGTCTGGATAAAATCTTCAATATCTGTAAATCCGATATTGTCCCGTCCTTTGGATGAAACGATTCCGCTGGTAATTGACTGTTTTAATCCGAATGGATTACCAATCGCAAGGACCCATTCCCCTTCCGATAAATCATTGGAGTCTGCAAAATCGATCGCCTGAAATTCAATTTTATCCGGGTTGAAAATTTTCATAATTGCGATATCGGTTTTTGTATCAGTAAGGTATACCTCACCGGTTTTAAATTTTTGAAGCCGTATCATTGAGCCGTCATGATCGAACACCTGGTAGTAGTTTCCCTTTGACAGTACATGGTTATTGGTAACGATATATCCATTTTTAGAAATTATTGTTCCTGCGCCATAGGCGACCCTTTGGTAATTTGTTTCCTTTCCATTCACGATTTTGTCATAGATCATAATTGTAATAACCGAGGGTTTAGCTTTCCCGGCTGCATCGATGAAAAATTGATTAAATGATGAAGGTGAAGCAGTAAGATCCTTCGATAAGATGGCTGTAAATATAATGATATAACATATAATGGTTCGCATCGAATATCATCCCCTTTTTGATAATTCTTTACGGTTTTCTATGATACAATCCATGTGCATGAATAATATGAGTGACTAATACATGGATCAACAGTAACATTAATAATTAACCACTGCATCAAAATATGTTTTTTTATCTGATATTCTGTATTTATCCAGGTCAATCTTATTACCCCGCGGTGGATATTTCTGTTTAGAAGCTTTCGGTTTTAACCCGGTAAATAGGGAATAAATGCCGACAGCGATCCCTTCGGCAATTATATCCTGACGGGAGGTGAGCAGGTATCGGTCCCCCCTCCTCATGAGATACCCTAATTCGATGAATGCACTAATTGCATTCACATGGAGCGGCATGATCCATACAGAAATATATGATTTCCCGGGCTTCTGGACATGATAACGTTCCCCCTTGATTGTCAGTGCATGAAGTATATAGCGGATAATTTCGTATGAGGCATAAGCATTATCCCCTCCGAAGCCTTCTTCGCCGTTATCTCTCCGGAAATTTTCATATTTACTGCGCTCCCTTTCCCAGAATTTCCCATCCGGTGAAAAAGTGCTCATATCCGTGGAAAACCGGGTGTGAGGATAATGGCGTGCAGCAAAAGGCTCCCACCCTGGACGGTCTTTATACGACCATTCAATCATATTATATCGATACCCCATGAATGATTCCAGATCAAGTTCTTTATTTTTATCTATCGGATAACCGGTAAAGTATAAAGCTGTATCATTTAAAAACCAGAAAAAATCGTCATGCTTAACAGATTCTACAAACCAGTATGAATATGCGCTTGAATGGTATACTTTTTTGTCAGTTATTTTTTTTTGGAGGTAGTGCAGACCTTTTTCCAGAAATGCATATGGCGGCACGATACACGGGCTCATACCTTCAAAATCTGCAGGGCCGGACCTGGCACAATGAAGAGAGACTACTAGCTGAGGTTTAAGTTCATTGATTTTTGACAATCGTCCTTTCCGATTGTTAGTAAAAAAACCGGGGCCATCAAAAAGACGGTAATTGCTGTTGGGATCCGTCATTTTTCCCGCAGTTTTTTTGCTGATACCCTTTTCTCTGCTCATGTGTGTTTCAATATAAATACGGTCAGGTATCTGGTCAGTGTAATTTTTCAGAATCCCGGCAAATGTTGTGTAATTTCCTTCTGTGGAACAATTGCGGAGTATTTTTTCAACTTTCAAGGCAATGGTATACATGATTTCATTCTCATATAAACTTCCATACGCTGCCCCTTCTTTGTAGTTATCAAGATACTTTTTACCGATTGGATCATATCGATCGCCATACTTTTCACGCGGATAGCCGCCGATGCCGCCATGTCCCGGGTCAAGAACGACACTATACAAAGGGAACTCAAAATGTATGGTTGATATTGGAATAAAAAGAGTTACTGTAAAACAAATTATTAAGGAGATATATTTAGAATACGACATTATTTATTTTAATTGCGGACTTTTTTTGATACATATAAGATATAAAAAAAAGGGGGAAACCCCCCCTTTTTTTTATGCATTAGTATTTCAGGTTATTGTCCAGCTTTTGGCGCAGCAGCTGGCTGTGTTCCGGTTGAAGCCCCTGCCTGTTTGTAAACCCTGTTTAAAATGTCAGCTCTTTCAATTTTAAATCTGTCTCTAACTTTTTCTTTTTCTTCAGGCCGTGCAATATCTTCAAGAATTTTGATTGCATATGATTTTGCCATGCGGAGATGATAAATGGATCCTTCATAATATTTACTAATTTCAGCTCCCACCGCATCATCGAATTGTCCATAGGCAATCTTCAGGCGAAGCTGATTTGCAAATAATTCTTCGTTTCTGTTCGGATCAGACCTTGTCTGTGCATCCAGGCTCAGCATTAGTACCGTGTCGGCGCATTCATTCAGCATAATTTGAGAGTCTTTTTTGAATTCTTCGATTATTTTTTTCTGAAGTGCTTGTATCTCTTTTCTGTTTTTTTCAAATTCAACGCGGGAATAAATAATGTTTCTTTTATAATAAAGTTCCATGGAGCGTTTATATCCTTCATAAACTTTATCGTAATCCGCTTTCCATCCCTTGTCTGCAAAATTTGTTACGATTACTTTCATAAGATAAATCTGATCCAGATTCAGTTTTATCAGTTTATAGACCACATCCTGTGCATGAAATTTTGCCAGATAGTTGTCTTCAGGTCTGTCAGCTTCATCGTACACTTTACTGGTATAACTGCCATCAGCATTTTTTGTTGATTCCTCTATTGCTTTTTGACCCCCGCCAGTAGTGGTTTTTGTGGTAGTAGCTGCCTCCTGTGCAAAGGAAATAGTCGTAGCTACAAAACTTAAAACAAAAATAAGTGAGAATAATTTCACGCATTTTTTAAGTTTCATATAATTCACTCCTCGTTACTTAAAGATTATTGGTTTCCCTATATTGATAAAGCATCCATGCTTTAAAAGGTCTTTACTTTAGACTAAAACCTTATCACTTAAATTTTATATCGGCAACATTTTTTTTTAAAAAAAGAAAATAATTTCATTTATTATCATAAATTCAATTTTTTTCAATATTCATTATATTATCAGGTAGTATAATCATGATTCTCATATCCATTACGTTGGTATTTGTAGGACCAGTAGTGATTATATCCCCTAATTTTTTAAAAAAGTGATATGAATTCTGATTTTGTATAAATTCCTCTATATCGAGACCCTTTTTTTCACCGCGACATACAGTTGTACAATCAATCCATGCTCCGGCAGCATCAGTCGGTCCATCCGACCCATCGCTTCCGACACTTGCTATAATAATATTTTTCATTTTACTCAATAATTTTCCAGCATGAAGTGCAAAGTCCAAATTTCTCCCTCCTTTGCCTGTGCCGGTTACAATTACTGTAGTTTCACCCCCACTTAAGATACATGCCGGAGAATGTAGGGGATTTCCCGATTTGATGACCTCCTGGGCGATCGAGACATGAAATGATGCAGTGCTTGATGAATCTCCCGCAAAACCGGATGAAAGTATGAGTGCATTGTAACCGATTTCGGAAGCTTTTTTTTTCGCGGCTTCCAGCGCATTAATATTCGAAGCAATTATTACATTTACTATACTATTGCTGACGGAGGCGAGTTGATCTTTATGGGGAATATCTGTACTGGGACTATTGAGATGCTTAATTATTGAATGTGGAGTTTTTTTTGTTATCGAATATTTTTTTAATATTGCAAGCGCATTGTCTTTTGTGGTTTGATCCGGAATAAAGGGCCCGGATGCAATGATTGACATATCATCACCAATAACATCCGAAATCATGAGATTGATTACCGCGGCAGGATATGCGGCAAAGGCCAATTTTCCGCCTTTAATATTCGAGATGTGTTTACGGACCGTATTGATTTCATGGATATCTGCGCCGCTTCGCAGCAGCAGGTCTGTTACTGCCATTTTGTCATCCAGGGTAATCTCCCCTGCCGGCAGCGGGATCAGGGCAGAACCCCCGCCTGATATCAGGGAGATGACCAGGTCATCCTCTCCCGCTGTCTGAGCAATTTTAAGTATTGCCTCTGCAGCATCCAGACCGTTTTTGTCCGGTATCGGATGCCCGGCCTCAGTTGTTTTGATGCGGGCAAGTTTTTCCGTATAACCATACTTTACGCAAATATGGCCCGATGTGATTTTTTTCCCGAGAATTTCTTCAACAGCCAGCGCCATTGACGCTGTTGCTTTCCCGGCCCCGATGACAAATATTCTGGAATATAATGAAAGATCATATCTTTTAACTATTGAATTATTTTTTTTGAGCTCGAGGATATTACCGCTCAGTCTGAGGTGGTTCTTAACCGCGGCGCCGGGATGAACCGCCCCCAGCCCCGCAGTGATAAGGGTCATTATGTCAGCATGAATGTCACGCACTGGACATAGTGCCCCCCTGTTCTTTTTTTATCAGCCGCCTGTTCAGAAGGATAAATAAGATTATCGATATTCCCAGCAGTACCCCCCCGGACAGGTATTCCTGAAAAATAATATTTCCTATACAGAACAGCAATGAGTATACCAGTATAATACCGATGATCCAGTTGATAAAAAGCCCGGTGAGAGGTTCAGGGTGCAGGGTCATCCCGGATACGGTTGCGCTTATTTTTTTCCAGCCGGGCCCTCCCGGATAAACCTTTATAAAAAAGTTTTTGAGCACTGTCATGTCTGTCGGTTTTGAGACAAACGTTGCAATGATCCACGATAGAGTTGTAAAAGCAACGATGAAATACAGGCTGTGAGGAAATGCCAGTTTCAAGGTAAACTTGCAAATTGCATAACCCAGGAAAGGGGAGAGCATTGCCGCAATTTCCGACCAGGCGTTGATCCTCCACCAGTACCAGCGGAGAATAAGCACGAGCCCGAGACCGGCGCCTGACTCAATGATGAATTCCCATGCCCCGGTGATCGACCCCATGACTTTCATCGCCAGGCTTGAAAGGATGACCATGATTATGGTCGCAACGCGTGAAATAAGAACATAGTGTTTCGGCGTTGCATTTTTTTGAATAAACCGTTTATAAAAATCATTAATGATATACGAGCATCCCCAATTAAGCTGTGATGAAATGGTTGACATATATGCCGCGAGAAAAGCAGCGATCAGGAGCCCGAAGAGTCCCGGAGGGAGGTGGTCCTTCATTGCCATGACATATCCTTCGCGGGCATTTTCAATATTCGGGTAGAGTACGAGTGATGCGAGAGCAACGATGATCCATGGCCACGGGCGGAGCGCATAATGCGCGATCGTGAACCAGAGCGTGGAGAGGAGGGAATGGCGTTCATCTATTGTCGACATCATACGCTGGGCAACATAACCACCGCCGCCGGGTTCAGATCCCGGATACCAGGACGACCACCACTGGATAAATATATGTGCTATAAACGCTGAAAAGGAGATACTCATGATTCCAGCGGCGACTGTTGAGGCATCAAACGTGATTGACGGGAAAAAATTAAAAACATG
>JBFZEZ010000610.1:0-3335 GCA_041306585.1 Spirochaetota bacterium
CTTTATGCATTCAAGGCCGATTGGAATCAGCGCATGGAAGAAACAGCTTCGCTCATTGACCAACTCCTGCAAACGGTAATCGGGTATAAAGCCGAAAAAATCTGCAGGGATGAAAGTGAAATCGAAACGATCCGTGATCAACTGTCTCAAAATTATCAAAAACGCATAGCGGAATTTGAAAAGCGGGCTCACCTGGGAATTAAAAAGCGATTCAAACACAATATTTTTTCTTACGAACTTCCCCCGCAGTCGATTCTCAAAAACGACCTGTTCAACAAAAAAACATGGCAGGTTCTGGGCCTGACCCTCCGGCAAATGGCACTTGCAGGAGCCGGTATCGGCGCGGGCATCGGTTCCCAGGTCGACCTGGCGCTGGGAGGAATCACTTTTGGGGTATTCACGGCAATGGGAACAATCCTCGGGGCCGGGTCGGCTGCAGTCGGTATAAAAAAAATTGCCGGCACAAAGATAAAAGGAATTTCTCTGGGAGGGGCAAAAATTGAGGTTGGCCCGGTGGAAAATGACCAGCTTCTCTATGTTTTGACAGACCGGGCCCTTGTCTATTTTTCCCACGTGATCAACTGGGCCCACAGCAGGCGGGACATTCCCGAAGCAGGTGCTTTCGGCGATATAGATATTACTCCGCACCTGACCGCAAGCTGGGGGGAACCCAACAGGCGCATTGTCCGGAATTTTTTCACAACATTGCGAAAAGGTGACAGTGACTTTATAAAGAAAGCTTCCATCGAATTTCGTAAGATGATGGTGTCCATTCTCAAGGAGATATCAGGTTTTCATCCCACGTTTTAGCCGCCACATTCCGGGGACTGTCTCATAAAATATCGCATGATGGCTTCTTCAGCGGTATTTTCCGTGAGTTGAACCGTTTCCACCCCCGCATCAAAAAACATAGCTCGGTCCGCTGAATCGAATCTTTTTTTGGGCGGCCAATTAAAAAGAAATGGTTGCCCCTTTTCAATCTGAACCAGGAAATGATGCTCAAGGAAAGCACACTGATTAAAAACTCAAGTTTTTTGTAACCTTTTTATCAATTGTGCGTTTCAGAGGTATGTTCAGTTTTTAATAACACCCATAATCATGTAAAGGAGAAAGTATGTCTAAAAAGTTTATCGGTATTTTTATTATGATCATTTCGCTGGTAATGGTTGCCCCTTTAAGCGCCAAAGGTCCTCTAGGCGGGAAACAGGACCAATCCCCGGTCGTTCTGACGGAGGCGGAAATTCAAAACATTAAATTTATGAGACAAGAAGAGAAATTGGCTCGCGACGTTTACCTTACACTTTACCATGAGTACAACACTCCAATTTTTTTAAACATAAGTAAATCCGAACAGCGTCATATGGATGCAATGAAAAGACTGATCGACAAGTTCAAACTCCAAGATCCCATCAGTGATAATAAAATAGGTGAGTTTCCAGCTCCTGAGAGAGTAGATGATATAGATTTTAATTCTCTATACAATGAACTGGTTGACCGGGGAATGCTCAGCTATTGCGATGCCCTCCAAGTCGGAATAGACATTGAAGAACTTGATATCGAGGATATTGAAAATGCATTATTGAATGAAGATGTAAAAGCACAAGCCGTCATCAGGGTGCTAAACAACCTTTTAAACGGTTCATATAATCATCTCAGAGCGTTTACGAGTCGGTATGAAGCCAATTGTGAATAATAAATCATAATCGCTTAATTTATCTTGTTAAAAAAAGGCAGTGCCGTTCGGTGCTGCCTTTTTTGTTGTGCGTCGGCCATGGGACAGATATTCCGGTTCATCAGGATGGAATTGTTAACCGATTAACTAATGAGGTTATTGTTTGTGAACCATTGAAATGGGAGTTGACTGAAAAGAACATTAATGTTAATTGAAAACATTTATTATTTAGGATAGGGAGTCTTCAGTTGGGAGACCATCAAAAAAAAGGAGGAAATTTTATGAATGAAAATAGCAAGTGCCCGGTAACGGGCGGAGCAAAAAAACAAGCAACCGGCAGAGGCGCCTCTAACCGTGACTGGTGGCCGAACCAGTTGAACCTTAAGATTCTTCATCAGCACTCTCATAAGAGTAATCCCATGGGCGAGGAGTTCAACTACGCCGAGGAATTCAAGACACTCGACCTGGAGGCCGTCAAGAAGGACCTCTATGCACTCATGACCGACTCGCAGGAGTGGTGGCCTGCCGACTATGGTCACTACGGGGGACTTTTCATCCGGATGGCATGGCACAGTGCAGGCACATACCGCATGGGAGACGGACGCGGCGGTGGGGGGTCAGGCTCCCAGCGCTTGGCGCCCCTCAACAGCTGGCCAGACAATGTGAACCTGGATAAGGCCCGCCGTTTGCTTTGGCCAATCAAGCAGAAGTACGGCAAGAAAATCTCCTGGGCCGACCTGATGATCCTTGTCGGCAACTGCGCTCTGGAGTCGATGGGTTTCAAGACTTTCGGGTTTGCAGGCGGGCGCGAGGATGTTTGGGAGCCGGAAGAGGACATTTACTGGGGGACCGAAAGTGAGTGGCTTGGGGACAAGCGTTACTCCGGTGATCGGGAACTCGAGAATCCGCTCGCCGCCGTGCAGATGGGCCTGATCTATGTGAACCCGGAAGGTCCCAACGGCAATCCGGATTCGGTCGCTTCCGGCCGTGACGTTCGAGAGACTTTCGCACGCATGGCCATGAACGACGAAGAAACCGTCGCGCTCGTCGCCGGCGGGCACACCTTCGGCAAATGTCATGGTGCCGGTGATGCCGCCCATGTGGGTCCGGAACCCGAGGCCGCCCCCATCGAGGAGCAGGGCCTTGGCTGGAAAAGCAGTTTCGGCACCGGCAAAGGAGGGGATACCATCGGAAGCGGCATCGAGGGCGCCTGGAAGCCAAACCCGACCAAATGGGACATGGGGTACCTGAACGTGCTGTTCAAATACGAGTGGGAGCTGGTCAAGAGCCCGGCCGGGGCGAATCAGTGGCTGGCCAAGGACGTGGCCGATGAGGACATGGTGGTTGACGCGCACGACCCGTCAAAGAAGCACCGGCCCATGATGACCACTGCGGACCTCTCCCTTCGCTTCGACCCGATTTATGAGCCGATCTCACGGCGCTATCAGCAGAACCCCGAAGAGTTCGCGGACGCTTTTGCCCGCGCGTGGTTCAAGCTTACCCACCGCGACATGGGTCCGCGTTCGCGCTATCTCGGTGCGGAAGTCCCGAAAGAGGAACTTCTCTGGCAGGATCCCATCCCTGCCGTCAATGCCAAACTGATCAATAAGCAGGACATCGCCTCCCTCAAAGGCAAGATCCTGGCTTCCGGTCTGTCTGTGGC
>JBFZEZ010000611.1:0-2519 GCA_041306585.1 Spirochaetota bacterium
TTTCTTCATATAGCCCGGCAGCGCAGCCGCGAGTGCCAACACGAAAATCAGCGCAACAATCGCAATCCCGCGCTGCCGTTTATCCGCAAGTATCCCGTTGACTTTAAGCCTCAGTAAGTCAATGAAATCCTTCATGCTTTCATTAAATTATACTACAGAGAAGCGTTCAAGTTATTTTTTCGCCGATAGCGTGTTATACATAATACAAGATGTTATTTTAATTTTTACAATAGAATCGCAAAGCATTCAAAACATTTGCAACCCGTCTCAATCTGAAACGGAACGCGTTTACAGATCCTCCGGTTCTCCGATCCATGTGCAATTGACGGCGCGGGTTCACTTTATCATCACGAGCATCATCTTGCACGGCGAAAGCGCCTCCAATGCATGGGGCCTGTTCGCGGGCATTATGATCATTTCACCCGCCGATAGACTGAAAGCTTTACCCTCTATGAAAATGTTCATTTCCCCCTCAATTATCGAAACCATGGCGTCGAACGGCGCCGTGTGTTCACTCAGTTTTTCACCCCTGTCAAAACCGAATAGCGTGACCGTACCCGTTGGCTTGTTGATGATCGTTTTACTGACCACGGATTTTCCCTGTACCTCTACAAGTTCCGCTATTTTCAATCCCTCTTTTGTATATTCGTTGTCATTCATCGTTTTCACCTTCTCCCTGTAATCCACTTTTCAGAACCGTATCGCTACCGTTATGCCGAAGGCACTCCCCGTGGCTCGAAATCGCCTGAAAAACACCCATAAACCGGTACCCGGACAGTCATCCACGCGGGGAATGGTCCGCACAGCCCATCATCACCCCGGCAGCATCGAACCTCCTGCCGGTTATTCCGCATTCATACCGCATCCCGCGGGCATCATCCACAACCCTCATATTGCCGCAGGCCATGCACATTCGTGCGCTGCTCAATACTCCCCGATCAAAAAGCGATGAAATGAGGCCCGAAAGAAATCCCATTACTACATTCTTTTGTTCATCAGGGAAGGAGCCCACCGCCTGTATCATCGTATCCTTCCACTTTCCAACCGCCTGAACGGTTTTCCTGCCCTCCCGGGTCAGGGAGAGTACTACCGATCTCCTGTCTTCGGCACTGGATTCCTTGTCTATCAGCCCTTTGGATTCGAGCGAGCTTACCGCGTCGCTCACCGTTGCGGGGGTGAGGTCGAATTCCTTCGCTATCGCTCCCACGCGCCTGAGCTCCTCCGGTGATCCGGCGATATGAAGCAGGAATTGCAGCTGGATGGGACTCAGTTTCTCCGCGCTCGCCGCTTCCCATAATAAAATGCGCGAAACCTGTGAAACTTTTTCAAACGCCGCGACGATTCTTTCATCAATGCCTTTGTCCAAACGTTCCATTTTAATCAATCCTGCCCTAATCATTAACCTGGCTACGTCTTTGCCGTCTTTGTGTGCCCCATGCAAATATCCGCGCCGGCACACCAGAGGGCGCAATGGTTCGGAATGCCGTATGTCACGTTCCCGCAATTGAGGCAACGTGATTCCCGCTCGTCGGAGAATACTTCTACCCGTCCGCCGCACCGGACACACTGCAATACGCGAATCTCCGGTGTCCTGAGCGAACGGGAACCGGGGCAGCGCACCGTCATGGCAGCACCCTTCCGTGTGAATCCTCGCAGGTCAGAGCACCCGTTATACCGATGGTATAATCATTCACCATGATTCGCTTACCCGCCTTCCGCATTGCCGTTTCGACAATCCTGCCTGCGCCGAAGCAGCATGGAACCTCCATATGGGCGACTGTCACCGATTTGATATCCTGGTGTACGAAAATTTCAGTGAGCTTCTCAACATACTGGTCGATTCCCGCATCCAGTTTCGGACAGAATATAACGAGGATTTTATCCCGCAACAGGTCCTCGTGAAAGGCTGGATACGCGAAGGGCACGCAATCGGCGGCGACCAGCAGATCGGCATTTTTAAGAAAAGGAGCGTGTGGATTGACCAGATGGAGCTGCACCGGCCATTGACGGAGTTCGGAATCCCTGTGTGTGGTAGCTTCGTGCCGTAATGCGCTTTTATGACCACGCATATCCACGACACGCGAACCCGGGCAGCCAGAACTATGCTCCTGCCGGGCGTGCGATACCTCTACCGGCACCGGGAGTCCCTTTTCACGGAGAAGGTCGAGGGCCTCGTTCAGATAACCGGTCTCATTATGATCGCGAAGATGTCTGATATGCGCGGAAATCACCGACGGCCCCTGCCTTATGATGTTCTCCATCACAAGGCGTTCGTCATACGGCTCCGCTTCACGTTCGAGAATCGTTATCGCTCCCTCGGGGCATTCTCCTATACAGGCCCCGAGCCCGTCGCAGAAAAGGTCGCTTACCAGACGCGCCTTCCCTTCGATGATCTGCAACGCTCCTTCGGGACACCCCGGTACGCACAGGCCGCAACCGTTGCACTTCTCCTCGTTTATGCTGATAATCTGGCGCTTCACGAATACCTCCGCTTTCCCTGCACGGGTAAATGATTAGGA
>JBFZEZ010000612.1:0-5031 GCA_041306585.1 Spirochaetota bacterium
ACGAGTTTCTGTGTCCCGGCCTCCGGGAAAAATTCTATGATCCCGTTTGTCACCTGATATATGACGGAATTTCCGCCGGGAGAGAGTGAGAAATCGAGAAACGGATTGGTTATATCGAGGAGTTTCTTTTCGCCGGTGACAAGATTGAGCATTATAGTCTGGCCCGCGGGGAGACCGTTTCGGTCGATAATAATGGCTTTTAAAAAGAGATATTTCCCGTTCGGGCTCATCACTGATACCGTCACTGTTCCCTGGACGCGGAGGACCTCGCGTCGTTCATCAGTCTCACGATTGTATATGGCAACGATATTTACCTCGTTGAAATCCTGAACATACACTATCTCATTGCCGTTGACCCAGACGGCAAAGCTTACATTCCGTTCGATAAACCGGGAAGTAATAGCCTCGTAAATTTCCATTTTTTTCTCGGCGAGTTTCGGCAGGAACGGCGAGAATTTTGAAATATATATTGCATCAAGATCAATGTCCCTGCCGGTAAGAGGGAGGGTGATCAGGAATATAAGTGCGCAGCAGCTGAAAAAGACTTTATTCATTGGCGCTGTTACCGCCTTCTGCTGGTGTGGCCGGTTCAACTGGACCGGAGGCGCCGTCTGTGGAGTCGCTGCCTGACCCGGTGGTTTTAGGCGCAGGCTCCTCTGCGTTTGGCTCGTTATTGTCTACTGCTGGCGCTGCCTGGGTATCTGAGGAAGCAGACGGCTTCTCGGACGGCTTGTTTTTGAGTGCTTCAGGTTTTACCCCTTTAATATTCGACCGCTTTAAAGGTGGAATCACAAAACGCTGACCGGGAAAAATAAGATCCGGGTCCTTGATCTGGTCTTTATTAGCGATATAAATAAGCGGCCACAAGCGTGCGTTTCTGTACATTTTTTCTGCGATGCGCCACAGACAGTCGCGGTTTTTTTTGTTATATTGTACAATATACAGAGTGCTATTCTCGGGAATAACAGCCCCTTTGTCAGAGATTTCAGCAGTTTTTTCTCCTGCCACAGACAGGGAATTTAAAAGCGATTCCGCTGCATCAGCTTTGGCAATGGACCCGTCATAGTCATCGAGGCTGAAAAGGTTCCTGGCTTCGGCAAGCAATGCGGCCGCATCTTCAATCGGCTGAAGTTTTTCACTCCCTGCTTTCTCGCGGGCAGCAGCCAGGCGCTGTTCGACTTTTTTTATTTTTTCTTCAGCTATCCCGCGCTTTGTTTTCAAGAGGGCGGCTTCAAGTGCTTTTTCAGCATCGTTAACCCTGGCTGAAGCTTCATCGGTTTTGTCCTGTTTCAGGAAGGCGTCAGCCTCGTTCAGCGCCGAGATGATGATTTCGATGTCTTCATTCGCATATGCCGCCCCCCGATCATTTTTCAATGATTCTGTTCTCATCCGCAGGTTTTTTATTTTGTCCTCGAGACTCAAAATTTTCATTTTTAAACGTAATCCATCAAGTATACCCGAGGCGCTGTTGATTGCAGCAAACGACTGTTTTGTTCTATTGTCGAGAAGATGCTGGTCGGCCTCCTTAAGCAGGGCGAGCGCGCGGTCGATGTCGTTTTTGACCGGTTCGGCCGGGGTCTGGGTCTGCAGACCGGAGGCTTCCCCCCTCAGCCTTTCAATTTCTGATTTCAGGGATGGTATTGCATCAATCGATTTATTTTTTGCTGCGGCCGCCAGCTGACGCGCGGCATCTGATTTCAAATAGGATTCCCAGAACGATTCAGCCGCGAGATGTGCGCCTGCCTGCTGAATCAGGGATTCTGCATTTTTAAATTCTTCAGGGGCGAATCGTTCGGCATAAAGCATGTCCGCTTCTTCGTTGATTTTTTTCGCATCTGCAAGGGTATCCGCAGCAAGCAGGGGGAGGGATTTTTTAATTGCCTCTTCGGCGAACGCGGCGGCTTTTATTGCTTTCTCTTTCGATGTGCTGATGCTGCCGCTTTTCAGTTCATTATGTGACGCGAGGAGATGTTCAGAGGCCTTTTCAAGATTGTCCGGGTCGTATACATCAGCTTTTACTTGATAGGCGCGGGTAATGCCTTTTTTTGCTTTTACCATTTCTTTGATCGGAACATTAAGCTGGCAGCCGGCGGCGATAAGCACAAACAGCAGGATCAATAACGTATATGCATTGAGCCGGGTATTTTTCCCTTTCATAGTATGTTCCTCTTTTATAATAAATTTTGTATTTCTATACATTTTTCACCAGCAATCATCGGCATATTGTCATATTTCACTACCTCAGATGATCATCTCCCCGAGTAAAACTGTGACCGCCTGGCCGCTTAGAATGACGCGGTTGCCCTGTGTGCGCGTTTTCACAACCCCGCCGCGCCTGGATGCCTGATATGCGACCAGGGAGTCTTTCCCCAGACGCGACGACCAGTAGGGGCCCAGACAGCAATGGGCGGAACCGGTGACAGGATCTTCGTTTATCCCGACGTTGGGGCCGAAAAAGCGGGAAACGAAATCAAAGCTTTTTGATGAAGCGGTGCTGGTAACGATGACACCCCTGCTGGGGACCTTGCTTAACAGAAAAAAATCCGGTTCGATGCCGCGCAGGGTGGTTTCTGAATCAACTTCAATAAGATAATCGAACCTGTTTTTTCCCACGTATACCGGCTTGATTTTGAGTGATTCAGATAAGAGAGGGTGCGCTTCGGTCTTCTCCTCTTTCTCGATGGGAAAATTCAGTTCGATCCAGTCCCCTTTCATCGTTGCCCTGATTTCACCGCTCAAAGTATTGAAGATTGCCGGTTCACCGGGGCCCAGCGCCCCTGTCTCCCACAGGATATGCGCGGAAGCGAGGGTGGCATGGCCGCATAATTCAACCTCGGTCGTGGGGGTGAACCAGCGAAGATTATACTCATTCCCCTGTTTTAAAAGGAATGCCGTCTCTGATAAATTCATCTCCATGCCGATGACCTGCAACAGTCCGTCATCGACTTTTTCTTCCAATATGCAGACACCGGCGGGATTTCCGGCAAAAGGGACCGCAGTGAACGCATCGACTATATAAATTTTCATTTTCTATACCACAATTAACGGAAAAAGACATAATAAATGACATAGATCCAGCTGAGCAACCCGTGGAAGATCGCCCACAATACGCTATGATTGATTGAAAAACTGATAGTTATCGCAAGGGCGGTACCGAACGTGATCCCTGTTGTAACGAGATCTCTTCTGTAGGTGTGTTCTCTCATTGTTAACCTCTCTCCAAATGTTATAAAGTTATTTAAAACCCCCGCTCTCGCGAAGAGCCCCCTAAATCCCCCGGAGGGGGACTTGGGAAAAATTCGGAAAGTCCCCCTCCGGGGGATTTAGGGGGCTCTTTATTTATTCTCCGATTTTTTTTGGGCTTCCATATTTACGCTGTTTGGATAACGGTCTTTTATTGTAATTGCGAAACCAATCTTGTCGGCTTTTTTTGTAAGCTCATAGATGAATTCTTCGGTTGTACCGGAAAAAAATACATTCAGCTGCGCCGCTTTCCCGGTCTGTCCGCGGACTTCAACTGTTTTGACCCCCCGAATGCGCTGGATGAGGAGGTTCCTGAATGTGTCGAGATCGGTCTGCGGAAGACCGAGCACGGTCACGTCTATCTGCCTGTTTGTTGTTCCTTCGACGAACTTGGCCACCAGGGTATTGAAGAACGGCCCTCCCTTGAATTTTCCGGACCGGTCTTTGCCGCCGAGTATTTTCTCGAGGGCATTCTCAACAGCTTTTTTTGAAGCAGCGTCGGATTCAATATGTAATCCCGGGGCGTTCGTGCTCATGGTCGCCAGGATCCCCCCAGTGTAGATATCAACGGCTTTGAGCTTCACCACAGCGGATTTCGATTGCAGGCTGGTTGCGCTGTACTCGGGAATGGCTTTCAGGGCCGCGGTCTGGTCCTTGGTCTGCGTGCTGCCGCTGATTATCACCTCCGCCCCCATTGTATTGAGCAGGAGCTTCCTGAAATCATTACCAGCTTCGCCCTGGACTGCAAGCCTGAAATTTTCTTTTTGTTTAGCCATGAGGTTCTTTACGCTTTGCGCATCAACAAAATC
Source organism: Spirochaetota bacterium (assembly GCA_041306585.1). Classification (GTDB taxonomy): domain Bacteria; phylum Spirochaetota; class UBA4802; order UBA4802; family UBA5550; genus JBFZEZ01. The sequence goes on from JBFZEZ010000612.1 coordinate 4,053, forward strand.
AAAACCGGAATTTCCCAGGATATTCTGGATGATAATTTCAGTTTCTGTAAGGCCGGGCTGACCGGCTTTCCCCTCGAAATTTTCATCAATGAGAACTATCAGCCTCGGTCTGCCGTACCTGCGCAGGATGTCTGTAACAGCATCTTCAACAGCAGTTGGAACGACCGCGCCTTCAATTGTTACAACGTATATATCCCCCCTTCTTTCTTCCTTTATTACACTGTCATCTTTCACCAGGCCGATGGTTTTTGCCTCGATCATATTTTTGACAATCTTGTAATTCTCCATTACCGTGCTTCCGGAAATCTGCTGGCCAAGCACCTTTTCGACCAGTTTTACACGGGCATCCTCTATTGCCCGGTCTCTGGCCAGGGCAATATCATCATCATACACGGTCGCCTTCCCCTCCGCCTGGTCCCTGAATTCCTTCCCTCCGGGGGAGCCTGAGCTTCCCGGGCGTTTTGTGTTGTGTGTGCTTGAGCATGCAATGAGAGAGGATGCAATGCAGAGCATAATCAAAATGGAAAAATACCGTTGCATCATGGCAGCAACTCCTTGTAATAAGTGGCTTACAAATGAGAGATGTCAGATACTATACTGGAGGAGGCAGAATAGTCAAATTCTTTTATATTCAATTTTCAGATTGATAGAAAAAAGTATGTAGTAAGGGATCAAATTGAATAGAGGATACATTATATTTTGGCAGGTTCTCATGAAAACAGAGCATGATTTTTTTCACAAATATCTGTCTGAAAATATTTCAGACGTGGATACCCTTGAACGGATGCGCAATGTCATCGCTGAATTTTCCTCGCGGGCCCTGAAGATTATCGTCATGAAGTGCATCGACGGCCGGAACCACGGGAGCACGGCAAAGGGTTATCCACCAACCACTTATTGCCTTCATGCATCATTCTCAGCGGGACAACGGGTGCGCATCCCATAACAGCAATGATGCACTGGGCCTCGCTACTATTGA
>JBFZEZ010000613.1:0-2783 GCA_041306585.1 Spirochaetota bacterium
CCCTCGTAAGCGGGGGGGACCCCGGCGTCTACGGCATGGCGGGGATCATGCTCGAGGTGCTCGGGCGCGAAAAGAGCGATGTCCCGTGCGAAATCATCCCCGGCATAACCGCGGCGACCGCTGCAGCCGCGCTTCTCGGAGCCCCTCTGACGCATGATTTCGCGGTCATCAGTCTTTCAGACCTCCTCACTGAATGGAGCGTTATACGAAAACGTCTTGCTTCGGCCGCGGAGGCCGATTTCGTCATCTGCCTGTACAATCCTGAAAGCAGTACGCGCACCGGGCAGGTCCGCGAGGCGAGAGAATTGATACTTGCATCCAGAAAAGAATCGACCCCGGTGGGCATCGTGAAAAAGGGGACCCGCGAGGGGGAGCAGGTCATCGTGACCGATCTCGGCCGGATGCTCAACCATGACCTCGATATGACATCGGTGGTGATAATCGGCAATTCGCAGACGGTTGTTTCGCATAACAAAATGATAACCCCGCGGGGCTACGGCCTGTGATCTGGGTCATAGCAGGGACGAAAAATGCCCGGGAACTCGTTGGTGACCTTGCTGTCAATGGTTTCCGGGTCATTGCAACAACCGCAACCGAATACGGCGCGGGACTTATTCTCCCGAACGAACGGGTTTTTGTCAGGCCCGGTGCAATTGACGGCAATGGGATGTATTGCCTGGTCCGTGAGCATGGGGTGCGCTGTATCGTTGATGCGAGCCATCCCTTCTCGGTTGAGGTTTCGAAGAATGCCGTTGCCGCGGCCCTCAGGGCCGGCGTCCCCTGTCTCAGACTTGAAAGAAAACGCGTGGAATATTCTGGAGTGAAGATGTTTGGGGGATTTGATGAAGCCTCCCGCTATCTCGAAGATAAGACAGGAAATGTGCTGTTGACGATCGGTTCGCGGAATCTGAAATATTTCAATGAAAATGCCGGCATGAAGATATATGCGCGCGTCCTCCCAATGACTGATTCACTGGTTGCCTGCAGGGCGGCCGGGATTAATGCAGAAAGGATCATTGCTATGCGTTTTCCTTTTTCAAAGAAGCTGAGCAGGGCCCTCTATGAGGAGCTTGATATTAAGTATCTCGTCCTCAAGGAGAGCGGCGAGGAGGGTGGTTCCCTGGAAAAGATTGAAGCAGCCAGGGAAACCGGGGTTGAAGTAATCATGATTGACCGCCCGTCCAAGCCTGATGCTGAACTTTTTTTTAACCATGAAACAATAATAAGCCGCATAAAGGAGATTTTCCATGAGTAGCATTATTTTTGTCACCGGCGGTTCCCGCAGCGGGAAGAGCAGGTTCGCAGAGGGTCTGTTGGATGAAAAAGACGATGTGCTCTACATCGCATCAGGGATTGCATTTGACAACGAGATGAAGCGGAGGATCGAACAGCACCGGGAGCGGAGAAACCAGGCATGGGATACACTTGAGGCATACCGGGATTTTGTTTCACTCATTCCCGGCTCCCTTGCGGGAAAGTCCCATATCCTGTTTGACTGCGTTACCGTGATGATTTCAAACCTGATGGTTGTCGACCGTTCAATCGACTGGGATGCCGCGGATAACAGGATCATTGAAGGGCTTCATGCAGAAATACAAAACGAGGTTGAAGGTTTTCTTGATGCAGTGCGGGAGTTTGAAGGAAAAGTCATCGTTGTTTCAAATGAGGTCGGCATGGGTCTTGTGCCGGACACGCCTCTCGGGAGGCATTTTCGCGATATAGCGGGGAGCATCAATCAGCTGATCGCCCTGCGCGCCGACGAGGTCTGGTTTTTGGTTTCGGGCGTGCCGATGAAGATAAAGGGATAAGATTATGAAAGGTCTGCTTCTTCTCATTCAATTTTTAACGAGGATACCTTTGCCGTTTAACGTTCAGTTTGACGACCGGTCTTTCGTTCGCAGCATCGTTTTTGCCCCTCTGGTGGGGCTTGTCATAGGGGGGTTTATGTTCGGAGCCCATGAAATTGTCATGCGCGTGTTCCCGAACCCTTTTTTCGCGTCATTCATTGCGCTGACCCTGGGGATCTTCCTCACCGGAGGGCTGCATCTCGACGGGCTTGCTGACACCTTCGACGGTTTTTTAAGCGGCGGTGATAAGGAAAAAATTCTCTCTGTCATGAGGGACTCGCGCATCGGGACGATGGGGGCAATCAGTCTTATTTTGATTATAATATTTAAGATCGGCGCGATGATGTCGCTCGGTGAGGACCGCGTCCTGCCTGCGCTTTTTCTTGCCCCGGCCCTTGCCCGCATGAATATCGCGTGGTGCGCCGGTCTTTCACGCTATCCGCGGGTAGACAAGGGGCTTGGTTACGCGGTAGTGACGATGAGCGGGATGAGGGAAATAATAATTGCAACGATAATTGGGTTGTTGTGCGCATTTTTACTTGGACAGAGAGCGGGTCTGGCAGGCGGGGTGGTGCTGATCGTGTTCGCCCTGCTGGTTGTTGTATACACGAAACGCGTTATCGGCGGGATGACCGGTGATACGATCGGTGCGGCTATCGAATTGTCAGAGGCGGTATTTTTGGGTGTGATGGTCGTGCTGCCGGTGGGGATGTAGGACACTTGAGGTTGACATTATGAAAATAAAAGAATTTCTCCTGATCCGTCACGGCCAGACGGAGTATAACAGGAAAGAGCAATTTCTCGGACATACCGATCTGCCGTTGAATGAAGAAGGGGAGCGGCAGGCGCGTTCACTTGCGCTCAGGCTGAAGGATGAAACGTTCGAAATGGCCCATGTGAGCGATCTTATTCGGTGCAAACAGACGTTTGAATGTA
>JBFZEZ010000614.1:0-4544 GCA_041306585.1 Spirochaetota bacterium
ATTTAAAGTATTGTCACTATTGAATAATTTTAATATAACTAGCAAAAGTTTGCAAATAATTATTGAAAATGTTCACCACGAAGTCGAAGATTTGACGCAAATCATATCCTTCATCTCCTTGCCATACTTCATTTAATTACCCCCTTTAGATTTTTCATTATTCTAGGGGGCGTTCTCCCTGTCTGTTTTTTGAAGCAAGGTTATTAATAATGAGAAATAAAACTTAATGAAGAAAAAGCTTCTATTGATTTCATAAGAGAATGCCCCTGCCCATTGCTCTGCAGCCAGAGATGTCCCATCTCCTTCTTGCAAATAGTAATTTCTTCATTAGATTGTTTATATATTTTATAATCTGTACCAGGAATATCAGTAATCAGAGGTTCATCTTCCTGTACGTCAAAAAGTTTACTCTTTTCAACTTTTTCTATAGCATCAAGAATTTTCTGCATAGTTTCTGGAGGTATCCAGGACAGTACTTTTCTACTTGTAACATTCCCATGTGCATCCATTTTAATTTCGTTAATTACTCCCCAGCCATTGTTGTTAACATTCAATTTAACTGTTTTTGTAGGGCACCCTGGAGGCATACAGAATCCTCCATCTGTTCTTGATGATAAAACTGTCCTTGCAGAAGCAAGTACTGGAAAACCAATAAAAAGTATTAGAGATACTAAAAAAAGATTTTTTTTCATTTTTTACTCCTATTTTGTAATATTTTATGACAAGGAAACTTGACTATGTACAAGTCAAGTTTTTTTAAATTTTTTAATATAATTTTTACGTAAGTACTCATTTTCCGGGGGTGGCTCCACCACCCAGGAGGATTTTTTATGGGGTCTCGCCCCATACCCCCTCTAGAATGCATGGAATGCATGCATCCATGGGTGCGGGGCGAAGCCCCGCAAAAAAAAATCTTCCGGGTGGCGGAGCCATCCGCGGTTTGCGAGCAGTTACGAGTTTTCATAAAAGGTAAATTTCAGCGGGTAAGAAGGAATACAAATTTTTTTGAGCCGAGGACTGTCTGAGTTTTTCAAGCATATGTCCGAGTTCCGCAGGCCAATAAAAAGGAGCTTTACAGCTCCTTTTTATTTAGATTTTATTTTATAATTACTTCCCATTACATCCCCATGCAACTCCAAAGCTCCAGTCATCAGCTGCTTCCGTATATTCATCACCACAATTCGAATCAAATGCTCCGCCTGAACTATTATTTTTTACGCCGCACTGGTCGTGATCCATGCAATCTTTAGTCCATGAACTCGGTACCGACGAATTACCGCAACCTGCGCCGCATCTTCCCATACAGCCATAATTTGAATTTGTAGTTCCATCGTATCTTTTTCCTGTACTTCCAACAACAACCAAGTCGCTGTGGTCGCCTCTTCTGTCATCATATTGCGCTTTAATGGTTGCACCCTTTTTTATACAGGTGATTCCTTCGTTAGATGAAATACCTGCCCGTGGCCCATCAGGAAAAGTCTGTATTCCAAACGATAATGTTGAATATACATAATCTTTCGGAGCCTGTGACCAGTATTCAAGGATTGTTATAAGTGCCAGCTCATGAATATTTGCTGATTCATCTGTATCATTTATATATTCAGACAGATCCATAGAAAGAGCCAATAGCGCTTCTTTTTGTTCATCGGTAAGTACGGCATTGTAACCTTCAGCGACATATATTTCTTCAATTGGATCAACAGACAATTCCAGTATATTACCGTCGACAATAACTTTTATACTTGATTTAGTTTTAGATACAGCTTCTACACTGAAATTAATTTGCGTATTATTAATTACAGTTTCACCGGATATTCCGCTCTGGTCATGTTTTTGGACAAATTCACTTTTTTCATTGAAATCACAACTTGTAATTACTAATCCTGATAATAAAGCCAGAGAAATTGATGTTAAAGTTTTCATTGGCTCCTCCCTTAAGATTGTTATTTAAAGAGTGCAATGTATCTTGTCTTAATTTAAATATATGTACAAATTATAGATTTGTCAAAAAAAATGCATTAAAACTCTAAAAAAGCATACTTGTTGCTAATTTTACTCCTATTGTTTCAACAAATTTCTTCAATTGAAAATAGTGCAGTTCTCGGCTTAAAATGATAACTGCTGTATTACTTTTTTGAGCGTAACCATTTTTCAATACCTATAATTGGAAGTATCACAGCAGCAGCCCCTGTGGCAATTGCCAGATTCCATGGATCGAGCCATGACGACTTGAACACCACATTCATGAATGGCATGAAAGATTCTACCTGCACTACTTCGATTGGATGAAAGAACCTATTTCATCAAAAGCATGAGAAACTTCCTTTGATAAAGGAATTTTTCCACTCCATGCAAGGTTTGACATTTCACGCACATAGGAATGCTCAAGCGATTTCCAGATTGTATTAAAATCTTCAAAAAGAGGGGCTTGATATAATGGGTTTTTAAGCCAGATACCTGAAAAGGTAGGGTTATTTTTATCATCAGCCATGGATAGAGACAATGTTTCTCTAAAAGTATCTGAAAGCTTTAATATTTCCAGAATACAAGTGATATCATAAAAATGACGTACTTTTGAGCGCAGATGATCCACTCCTTCATATGAGAGACGCACCAGAGAAAGGATTTTTTCACACAATGTTCGTTCAATGGAAAGTGTCTGCACGTTGAACTTATGAAGATCATATTGGCTTATTTCACTTATGAAACCTTTATCTTCAAGAAACCGTCTGATAAATGTTTCAATTGACTTAACTTCTACAGGGGAGGGATGCGTAAAAGTATTGATTTCGAGTTGTATGACATCCTTTACCGGGGAGACTTTATTACCGGAATGCAAACGTGGATATTCGTAGAATGTCTTTCTATTTCGTCCAAACTTCGACTTTTCTGGATGGTCGTCTAAAGGAGTGAACCCTTGCGTGACAACCGCCTCGATTTTTTTCATAAGTGCTTTACGCTTTGCATCACCCAATTCCGGATCTTTGAGAGCGAGGTCGATATCTTCTGAAAAACGCTCGATGCAATTGTATGCCTTCGACAGGGATGTACCACCTTTAAATACAACCTGATCTGAAAATTTTGATACTGACAGATTTTTGAGAGCAAAAGTGACCCAATAATCCTTTTCTATGAAAAAAGACGGAATGTTGAGATACTCGGATGTACGATCAATAAGCGCATGATAATCATTTTTATTTTCGTGCAAATTCATTTGATTTTCCATTTCGTCTTATTGGGTAGAATGTGCGATGATATTCCTATTTTATATGAAGATAATGGGTTGAGAGAATGTGCAAGTGCTGAAATATCAATTCCCTTGAACCATAGATCAAAAATGGCCGTTACGAGAGCACGCACAGAGGGGTTGTATTCCAAAGCACAAGTCACAAGCTCACTCTTTTTTGCCAGCGTGAAACCATCAACGATCTCAATAACGCGTGTAAGAACCTGATCGACGGTGGCATCCGGTATGCGTTTTATTGCCCGAAGTGCGTCAAGTAACTGAAGAATTTCCGGCGACGCGGTATTCGATTTTACTTTTGACCTGCGATAACGAATGGTAAGACCCCCAATTTTTCGGGGGGACCGATAACAGTTTGCTGCAATGATGATAGTCCCGGGAACCTGGGTGGTGATACCAAAGGAATTATAAGCAGCGTTATCTGTAACATACCCCTGTTTAGCATTCAGTACTTCTGCCAGCAGTGCATTCGCATCCGGCCGCAACGCACCGAAACGGGTCTTCCTTGTTTTATAGTATAACCCTTTTTCGACCCTTTCCAGTTCCCCATTTTTTACGAGGCGACTGAGAGCCTGAGCAACGGCCATTTCATTACCAGAAGGTACTATAATTGAGGATTGACGTATAAGTGCCCCCGAGGGGAGGGCATCTATAGCATTCCTGACTGTTGACGCTATTGATTCCATAATAATAGATGATACTGAATAATTGCTAATTTGTCAAGTTTATATTACTATTATTTTGACAAATTTTCAACATAGAAAACGAACCTTTTCTCATGTATGATTCAACATTTTCTGAACCGCACATAGGACGCTGATAAGGATTATGGCACTTTGAAGGAATATGAAAGCATTAAAATAATTACTCCACGAGAATTTATGGAGATGTATTATATAATTCATTGAATTGTATTATTTTTTTGAGCGTATCCATTTTTCAATACCTATAATTGGAAGTATCACAGCAGCAGCCCCTGTGGCAATTGCCAGATCCCATGGATCGAGCCATGACGACTTGAACACCACATTCATGAATGGCATGTATATAAAAAGTGAATGCAAAACAAGAACCGTGCCAATCCCCATAAAAACAGTCTTGTTGCTGAATAAGCCGATTTTCAATAGTGAATCATTCAATGACCGGCAATTCAACATGTAGAAAATCTGGAACATAATGACAAAAGTGACAGCCATGGTCTGGGATTCCGACAATGCCGCAGATGCAGACATGCCGGATGATAACGATCTGTTATGTTCCCATAAAAAAAGAAGAATTGTGCCTGTTGTCATGATGAGGG
>JBFZEZ010000615.1:0-4710 GCA_041306585.1 Spirochaetota bacterium
TGTTATGCTTATGTAATCAGCTCTCTGATGATGGTGTATCAAGAATTTGGAACAGCGGGCAAATTGTCGGCGTTGATTGGTCGCTTATAACCCCGATTAGTGACAATATGTGTGATAGTTAGCAAAAAAAGCATGTAAAATCAATGAATTTGAACCATAAACAAGCACTAAAACATTATAGATATAATTTTCTGCACTGAGTATATCCGCCAACAAATCAAAACATGAAGGGCGGGTCATGGATCCGCCCTTCATGTTTGTTGCAAACATCAATTATTTCTTTTTCCTCTTTTCGAGCTCCTGTGCCCGCAACTCTTTCCTAAGGATTTTTCCGACATTTGACTTGGGCAGTTCCGTTCTAAACTCGACCTCTGATGGAAGCTTGTAGACATCGAGATGCGCCTTGCCGAATTCTTTCATTTCCTCCGCTGTGGCTGTTTGACCTTGCTTGAGGACGACAAAGAGCTTTACCTTTTCACCGCTTTTCGGGTCGGGGATGCCGATGGAGCAGCATTCCTCAACTTTTGGATGGCCATAATAGACCCCATCGATATCGCGGGGATAGACGTTGTAGCCGCCGGAGATGATCATATCTTTTATACGGTCGACAATGTAAAAATAGCCGTCTTCATCCATCGTGGCGATATCGCCTGTATGCATCCATCCATCCTTTAACACGTTGGCTGTTTCACCATCCATTCCCTTGTAACCCTTCATGACCTGGGGTCCCTTGACGATCAGCTCACCCCGCTCCCCGAAGGGCATATCTGTGACGCCGTCTTCTATATTGACAATACGGGACAGGGTGTCGGAAATGGGGACACCTACGCTTCCAGGCTTGCGGGCGCCGCCGGCAAAGGGGTTGATATGGGTGACGGGACAGGTTTCCGTCATGCCGAAACCCTCGGAAATAAATGCTCCTGTCACTTTCTCGAACTCTTGGATAACCTCTACGGGAAGCGGTGCGCTGCCGGAGAAAGCCCCCTTGACACAGCTCATGTCCGTCTTCTTCAGGTCCGGATGGCTGAGCATGCCGATGTACATGGTGGGAACCAGGGGAGTAAAAGTCGGCCTGAATTTGCGAATATTCTCCAGGAGCGGTTCCGGTTGCGGCCGGGGAACGAGGACCTGCGTCCAGCCTTGTAAGATGGAGAAGTTCATGGAACAAGTAACGCCGAAAACGTGAAAATAAGGGAGCGCCCCCAGCATGATTTGTTTTCCACGGCCGAATTTCGGGAACCAGGCAGCAAGTTGCTGTACCTGCTTGCTCATGTTTTCGTGGGTCAGCATGACACCCTTGGAAACGCCTGTCGTGCCTCCGGTGTACTGATACATAGCAACGTCGGAGAAATTGATCTTCACCTTTGGCGGGTTGGGCTGGTATTTGGTGATGCAGTCCTTCCATGTGTAGACGTCGGCAGCAGCATTCACATCACCTGTGGGGTACTTCTTGAGCCACTTTCCGAGAACCCTTTTGATGGGACTCAGGTAATCGCCGATGCCCATGTAGACGATCTGCTTGATCTTCGTCTTCGGACGCAGGTTGATCATGCGGTTCCCAAGGGCATCTAAGGTTATCAGGACTTTGGAACCGGAGTCATTGAACTGGTGCTGCAACTCCGGGTCCGAATACAGTGGATTGTTCATGACGACGATGGCGCCGATCTTTAAGATGGAGTAGTAAGCGACAACGCATGGGATGCTGTTGGGTAAAAGTATGGAAACGGCGTCGCCCTGCTTTACGCCGAAGTCGGTAAGGCAGGCGGCAAAGCGATCTACCTGGTCCTTAAATTGTCGAAAGGTCACTTTATACCCGAGAAAGATGAGAGCGATCTCATCGGGGAAGTCCTTGACGGATCTTTCCAGAAAATCCAACATGGAGAGTTCCTCAAACTTGATGCTCTCCGGAACACCCTTTTCATAGGATTTGAGCCACGGTTTGTCCATATAAGTCATTCCTTGTGCCATACTTTGTAACCTCCTGTTTTAAAAGTTTATTTTGTTGGTGCAATTATAAAAGTTTGTGATTTTTCTCGTTCGGCCTTGCAGTGCCATTTTTTGTGTGTGTCTTCGGATTGAGCCATTAATGGAACCATCAAATACAGCGCCGCAACATTTAACGCGATAAGGCATTATACCTGAAAAAGCAAGTTTTTTTAATGATAGCTTGTTATGATTGACACAAAAAAGTTAGTACCGAAGGAGAAATGCTTTGCAAAAACAGCAGGTGACTATAATTTATCCCTACCCTTCAGGACCAATCAGCTTGAGCGGCAGGGGGTTAATCGTCGTTTGTGGCGCTATGCGACCACGTTGATAGGTTTGTCAAGTCACCCGCTGTATTCGTACCGGTAGGCGACAGGATATCGCCATGCAGACTCAGGACACGGATGTCCAGCGTCTGCCAAAATATTACGCTTTTACGATAATGAATAGTGGAATGGGAACAGAGCATTTCTACCAATGTACTCAAGCTATCAAGATCATTATTTCAGAAGATTGAAGTTTGTCAATTAAATTTTATGGCATTGATCTTCACAAAAACCTGGAATAAAACGGATAAGCATGATGCGAGGAATATGTCTAACGGCTTATGGATATCGTATATGCAAAAACAATTCAAGCTGCCGCCCATCAATAAGCCTGCAAAGGAGATCCGGGAATTAAGACGTTTATTTTCTGTGTACGGCCAGCTGAATAAACAGATAAAAACGGCAAAGAATTACATACAATCTGTTTTTACAGATAACGGCATGGATGTCCTGAAAAGCGTCTGCCATTTGACAGGATGTCAAGGTGCAGACGCAGGACATGGATGTCCTGAAAAGCGTCTGTCTTCATATTGTGTCTGAAATATGGGCGCAGTATTTTTGGGAACGCGAATACAAAGTGACTGTGAGGAAAGCATAATTAGACTTCATTTGAGATGTGTTCGCCAAAGAGTATTGCCAGGATAAAGAACATTCTTTATTAACAAAGTGCTTTGGAAAATTTATATTTTAAAGAGTGAGACGCTTTTCCTTCAAAAATAGAATTTGCGGGAAACATTTTCTGCATTGCTGGAGAAAGCTCTTTATATACATTATCGGAAATGGAGAGGCCATTGGGGCTTGTAGCGATTTTTTCAATTCTGGAAGCATAATTAATAACATCCGAAATAATTTTTCCGGTATCACTATAAAATTTAATCATGCCTGTATCCAATCCAATTCTAAGGCTAATTTCATCCGATATCTTTTTAAAAAGTGAAGAATTAAAAATAGGTAAGGAAAATAATATCTCAAGACAGCAGGACACACCAGAAATCGAACCATGACCGTTTCTGAATGCTAATATGCAGCCGTCTCCGGCCCATGACCATACGCGGCCATCATACAACTCGTATTTTTTCCTCATATACTCCCATAAAAGAAAATATACTTCTTCAATTTTAGACATTTCATATTTATTGACTAATTTTGAATTATTACAAATATCAATCGACGCAATAGTAATATGATATTCCTTGCCGTCTTTTAACGCACCCCAGTTTTTCAATTTATTGTTTTGATCATTATAAGATATGATTTTACGCTTGTTAAAATCAAAATAATTACCTGTGTTAGTAAGACGATATAACAGATGTTCAAGATCAACAATATCGACCCTTTTCCCGTTGAGAAGAGTACCATCCAGTTCAATTATAAAACAAAACAGGTCATTTAATCTATTATGTAATTCGCATTCATATACAAGTCTCTTTGCGGCGTTTAAAGGGGATATTGTAATGCTTTCGTTTACATCTTCAAGCGAGTGAGTACGGTATTTTTTGAATAAATATTGTCCTATCGCGTCAATATCAGGAAAAGAAAAATTTTTGCCAATAAGTTCGGTCAAATCCTTTGTAATGGTTAGATCAAACAACACAATCTCCAATTAGAACTAATATCTTAAATATATATCTTTTAATATCATCGGCATTAATAAACCAATAATTTAAACTCGATCAAGAACTTTTTTATTTAAGTATTAACAGGCAAATACCTAACGATAGAAAACGAACATGATGGTGTTGCTATCATAAATTACCATGAAAACGGGCCGAGTGATTTTAATTGCTGGGTTAATTTTATTATTGAAATATCAACAATGTCAATCAAAATTCCATCTCTGATATTTACACTTCAGGAGGCATATATTGAAATATTATTCGAAAATGCATGTGGTCTGGATGTCCATAAAGAAACCATTCTAAGCTGCGTTATGGGGACAGTCACTATGAATATGTATTAATTCCCCATTTTTATATAAGCCGCCTTCTAAAATCAGGGAAATGCCGTTTTTTTGACAGGATGTCAAGGTGCAGACTCAGGACATGGATGTCCTGAAAAGCGTCTGCCTTCTTGTTGTGCCTGAAGGATGGGCGCAGCATTTTGGGGAACGCGAATACAAAGCGACTGTGAGGAAAGTATAATTAGACTTCATTTGAGATGTGTTCGCTAAAGAGTATTGCCCTCTTCTGATTGCATGATTGGCACAGGTAGAACCGCTTGTACGAAAAAGACCTGTATATCTCGTGTCTGCATTCAGGGTTCTCGCATTGGATTATTGCTATGCCTTTTGTGTAATCGCCGCATGTTCCAAAACTCTCTGAAAAATGCTGTATTTTTTCAATATGCAGTCTGCCGTGTTCTGTGCCGAAACATTTGCTGTACTTTCCTGAAAAGAAAA
>JBFZEZ010000616.1:0-3311 GCA_041306585.1 Spirochaetota bacterium
GAAACGAAAGTAAATTTTATAAAGAAGCGACATTTTATTCGACAGATACGGTAATGCACTATTTAAAAGAAACGGGCTTTGATAATTTTGAATGCAACCAGACCATTTTTCGTGACGGCGAATCTTCTGCGCTCAGTTTTAAAAAAGGTTATGGTGAAGGGAGTTTTATAGTTATAAAAGCAATAAAGCGGAGCGGATCATGAATAATTCAGTATATGAAGCAGCCCGCGTCCTCAATCTTGGCGATACTGCCACATTGAATTCCATAAACGATAATTATAAAGCCTTATTGTTTCGATGGCATCCCGACCATTGCAAAGAAAATCCTGAAGAATGTAAACGGATGACTGACGCCATCATAAAGGCCTATAAAATAATGATGAATTATTGCTATAATTATAAATTTTCCATGGCCAAAGAAGACCTTGAGAAAAGCGGCTCCATCGAAGATCCTGAAACGTTTTGGCATAACAGATTCGGACATGATCCCCTGTGGGGATACCCGAAGTGATGCTATCAGTTAATCCATGAAGGGGAGTGAGACAATATGTTTGGAAAACGACATGGCCAGGGCGGGGGCAGGCGTTGGGGGCTGGGCGGGGGCAAGGGCTGCAATTCGCAGTGCATCTGCCCGAAATGCGGGCATGTACAGCAGCACGTGCCCGGCAAGCCCTGTTATCTGAGCGCCTGCGAGAAATGCGGATCTGCAATGGTCGGCCGTCTTAATGTAAACGACCCTGGGGAACATGGTCTATGAGTGCAAACCGCAACATGCTTGTAAAAGGATGGAAAACCGCAATCACAGCAGCAGTTGTAACCCTGGCGCTCGCTGTCTGTAAATATATCACGGGAATTCTCGCTGATAATTCAGTACTTATCGCAGATGCGGTACACGGGGTTGCGGACACCATGGCAATTGCCGCTTCCGCATTCGGTTTATATCTTTCCGGAAAAGCCCATTCAGAGCGATTTCCTTACGGGTTGTACCGGGCTGAAACAATTATGGCTTTTCTCATCAGTTTGTTTGTTCTTTATTGCGGCATATATCTTTTTATCGATGGATACGATTTACTGTTTGTCATCAGGAGCGACGGACGTCTTCAGTTTTTGCCTGCCCTTGTGGGGAGCATTTCAATTGTCGTATCCCTTGTGATAGCTGTTTGCGAGTACAGGGTCGCAAAAAAAACCGGCTCCCTCTCCCTACAGATCAACGCGAAGGAGTCGTTCCTCGATATAATTTCATCCACAGTCGTCCTCCTCGGCATTGTTCTCTCATCATATAAATTCCCCTACATCGAAGGTGGGGTGATCATCCTTATCTCGCTCCTCATTTTAAAAATCGGCGGGGAAGGCGCTTACAGGTCGGTAATGGTCCTTCTGGATGCAAACATGTCGATCGATCAAAAAAACAATGTTCATGATATTATCGCCCGGGTAAAGGGGGTGAAACAGGTGGATTCTGTGAAGATCCGGGAAACCGGGCCGTTTAAAATGATAGATATCCTGGTCCGTGTCTCTCCCCTTGCGACAGTCTACATGGCGAATGAAACTGCGGAACTGGTGCGCCAGGAAATCATGGATGCCATCGACACGGTAGAGGAGGTCCATGTCGAAATCCTGCCGGCAGATAGTGAAATTTACCGGCTGGTTGTCCCGGTTTGCAGCGTGGACGGGTTACAATCCCGGCTGTTCCGGCATTTTGGTAAAGCCCCATATTTCGCGATCGTCACCATAAACGGTGCGGAAACCAGTATTGTCGATTTTTACCTGAATGAATTTATCGAAAAGGAGAAGCATGTCGGCCTTGAGGTGGTGAAAAAAATCGTACAGTATAACATCGATGTACTGCTGACCGGCAGGATCGGAGAGATATCTTTTTATGTACTTCGTGATCACATGGTCGATGTTTATGAAATTCCGGATGGTGTCGCCACCCTTGGCGATGTGCTGGAGCAGTTCAGGCTTGGCAGTCTTATTAAAATGACCTCTCCGTCAAAAAGCGTCGGCTGATCGTGTGGAGCGCTCTTGGCGTCGGGATGTCAATGATAGGAGCTTGAAATTGTTTTATTCTTTACTTTCTAAAACAAATAGTTTCATCATATACTTCGAAGGAGATATGATATGTCAAAAAAATCAGCCGCCAAAGCTAAAATTCCAAATGTAAAAGTGCATATATGGCTTGAAGAGAATGGCGGTGTATATTTCGGGCAGGGGAGATATGAGTTGTTATACCATATCGATGAACTCGGTTCCCTGAAACTTGCCGCAAAAAAAATGGGTATATCCTATCGAGGTGCATGGGGGAAAATAAAAAAAACAGAAGAGGTTATAGGCCAGAAACTGATTACGAAGGATGCTAATAAAGATGGGTATAAAATCACTGAATTCGGCGCGCAATTCATGAAAGAATTCAAAATATTTCAGAGTGATATTCAGGAATACGCATCGAAAAATTTCAAAGAAATGTTTGCGAGATTGCAAAAAAATAATTAAATTCATTTTTTAAAAGAAGGTTGACATGATGTTTATTATGCTATTTTTGACATAATAAATACTACCTATGTGAGGAGTCCATTCGTGAACAAGTTTTGTATTAAATGGTTTATAATAGCTTTTATCGTGATACCAACCAATTTCATCGGTGTTTTTGCACAGGAAAAAATTTATGCGGGGGTAGCTGCAAATTATATCCAGGTATTCAAAGAACTGTCTATCGCCTTTGAAGCAAAGACAGGTATAAAAGTTGAAGCGGCTTATACCTCTTCAGGGAATATATATAGCCAGATCACTAATGGCGCCCCTTACGATATATTTCTCTCGGCAGACGAAGAAAGGCCGGCTCGTTTGCATGAAGAAGGCCTGGCCGAAAAACCATTTATATACGCCAGGGGTCAGGTTATACTCTGGTCCTCACGAAAAGATTTTTGTAAAATAAACGACTGGAAGGAAGCCCTGAAACTGGCTGAAATCAGAAAAATATCAATTGTCAACCCTGAAATCGGTCCCTATGGTTTAGCCGCAATGAAGGCCCTTCAAAAAGCCGGATTATGGGATGCGCTGAAATCGAAAATTGTTTATTCGCAGGATGTAGCCCAGGCTTTCCACTTTGCCGAAACCGGTGCTGCAGATGCGGGGTTCTGCGCCCTTTCAGCCCTCTATTCAAAACAGGGCCGCACCGGGTGCCATTATGCCATAACAGAAGCCCCGCCTGTCATTCAGTCCGCCTGCGTGCTGAAGAGAGCAAAAAACCGTGAAACGGCAACTGCATTCGCCGTTTTTCTTACTTCGACTGAAGCAGACGAAATAAAAGC
>JBFZEZ010000617.1:0-5342 GCA_041306585.1 Spirochaetota bacterium
CGCGGCAAGGAAACGAACGAGAACACCATCAATAATCTCATCGCACTGGCTGCCGCGCTCAGAAAGCGTCCGGTGGTCTGCAATGACAATCCTGGTTTTGTGGTAAACGCCATGCTTTTCCCGTACTTCATAAAAACCTACGAGCTGCTCGCGGAGGGGGTGAGTATCGAGAGCATTGACACCGCCATGATGAAATTTGGACTCCCCGTAGGGCCGGTACGGTTGACCGACGAGGTCGGAATAGATACTTCATATCTGGTGCTTACCAAGTCGCTCAAGAGGATAGCACCGCCTTCTCTGGAAAACGTCTATAAGGCAGGCAGGATGGGTCGCAACAAAAACGGTAAGGGATATTATGATAAAGACGGCAAGGTTGATCCCGAGGTGCTGCCCTTGATCAATCCAGACGGTAAAAAGGCCGAATACAGCGAGACCGAGATCCAGCAGATGCTGTTTACTCCTTTCGTGGTTACCGGCCATGAACTTCTGGAGAAGAAGATAATCGCCGATCCGCGGCTGATTGATATCGGGGCCATATGGGGCATAGGCTTTCCGGCGGACAAGGGAGGACCCATGAAATGGGCCGACCTTACCGGCCTTTCCGGGAAGCTGTATAAAAAAGATTTTTATAAATAATAGTCTTATTCATGGAATGTTCCATGAATTGCCGGCGGGTGAATCGCCGGCAAAGCGGGCTCTTAAGACGAAGAAATGGAGGAGTGAGAGCTATGATGGGTCATAATGTTGGCGATCTCTATGATCGGTGTGTGACGTTTTATAAAAACAAGCGCGCTATCAAATATGGAGATGTGTGCTACACCTATGCGGAGATGCAGGACAAGGCCTACCGCCTCGCGAATGCCCTGAGCAAAATAGGATTCAAAAAGAATGACAACATCTCCTTCCTGATGGCCAATTGTCCCGAGTACGTCTTTTCCGAGTACGCCCTGGCAAAATGCGGCATCGTGCGGGTCCCGCTGGCCGTTCTGCTCTCGAACGACGATCATATCTACATGATGAACAAGGCGGAATGCAAGGCGCTCATCTACCATGAGAAGATGCTATCGCGTGTAAAGGAGATGATCCCGAAGCTGGAAACGGTGAAGACCTTCATCTGTATCTCCGAAGATCCTTCCAAAATTCCCTCGGGTCATTTGCACCTGCAGACGCTTATCGAGAACCATCCGGCCGAGCCAGCCGTCGTGGATGTAGCTCCCGAGGACCTGTGCGGGATTTATTTCACCGGGGGGACCACGGGGATGCCCAAGGGTGTCATGCTGTCGCACCGCGCCTGGGTGGGGACCTTCATCACCGAGCTCCTCGAATTCCGCCTGGAATATGATGAGGTATTCTGCTTCGCGACTCCGCTGACGCATGCCGGGGGATGCCTGATGATACCGGTCCTAATAAGGGGCGGCACGTGCCTTATCATGGATCATTTCGATCCAAAAGAATTCCTGGATCTGACCCAGAAAGAGAAAATAACCTCGGCATTCCTGGTCCCGACGATGCTCTATGTGCTGATGGATCATCCGGATGTCGACAAGTACGATACGGGCAGCTGGCGGGATATTATCTACGGAGCCTCGGCCATCGCTCCCGACCGGCTAAAACAGGCGATCACCAAATTCGGGCCGGTGTTTACGCAGCTTTATGGCCAGACCGAGGCGCCTATGGCGATGTGCTGTCTGCCAAAAGAGGCGCACGTCATCGAAGATCCTGAAAGGCAGAGGCGTATATTCAGCTCATGCGGCAGACCATGTTTCCCGTGCCAGGTCCGTATCGTGAATGAAGACGGCAGCGACGTGTCTCTCGGAGAAGCCGGGGAGATAATTATAAAGCATATCAACATGATGGACGGTTATTTAAAGGACCCGGAAACCACGGCCGAGACCATTAAAAACGGCTGGCTGCATACCGGCGATATGGGCAAGCTGGATGAAGAGGGCTACCTCTATATAGTAGACCGATGCAAGGATATGATCATCAGCGGTGGTTTTAATATTTATCCGCGCGAAATTGAGGACGTGCTTCATGGGCACCCCTCGGTGAAAAATGCCGCCGTTATCGGCGTGCCGCATGAGAAATGGGGCGAAGAGGTTAAAGCAATCGTCGTGCTTTATGAGGGGAAGGCCGCGACGGCCGAGGAACTGATAAAGTTTGTCAAAGACAAAAAGGGCGGCATGGTCGCACCGAAGAGCGTGGAATTCTGGAAAGAGATTCCGCTGACAAACCTTGGGAAGATTGACAAGAAAAACATGCGGGCGGCCTACTGGAAAGGGAAAGACCGTCTGGTTTGATGGCGTATTCGCGGTGCTAGAGGCTCCCCGATATGCCTCGATGGTAAATGAAAAATATAAGGAGTTTATGATGGATTTTGCATTCAGTGAAGAACAGGGATTGATAAGGGACACCATCCAAAATTTTATTTCCAGGGAGTGCCAGCGCGATGTGGCCAAAAAACTGGATGAGTCGGGGCAGTTTCCTTCCGACCTTTTCAAGACCATCAAGGAGATGGGTTTCTGCGGACTGACCATTCAGGAAGCATACGGCGGTGGAGGCCCCAATACCCTGGGAGCGGTGCTGGTCGTTGAAGAGCTTGCCTCCCTGTATCCATCGCTTGCCGCGGTGTTTATCGCTTCAGCATTCTGCGGGGGAAACACCATTTCCGCCATGGGCAGCGAAGAGCAGAAACGGCGCTTCCTTCCGGCTCTCGTACAGGGGGAGTCTCTGTTCGCTTATGCACTCAGGGAAAAAGAAGACGCATACGGCATCAGCCCGGTGAAAACGATTGCCACCGCTGTCCGTGATGGCTTTATGTTAAACGGCACAAAAGTATGGGTCCGCCTGGCTGATCGGGCGGACTACCTCCTTGCACTGGCATGTACGGACCCGGGCAAGGAACATACACAGGGGCTGACGATGTTTGTCGTGGATTCTAAAAAGAAGGGAATAGGCATCCGGGCGATGGAAAAGGTGGGCTTTGATTCCATTAACCTCTGCCAGGTTACGTTTAAGGATGTTGCCGTCAGCGCGTCGGATATTTTAGGCGGGCCGGAGATGCTCAATCAGGGCTGGACGCAGTTTGAGCGTATAATTGATTTCGAGAACCTTGAGGTTGCCGGCGTTGCCGTCGGAATGGCACAGGGGGCTTTCGAGTATGCGTCCCAGTACGCCAAAGACCGTGTCCAGTTCGGCAAACCCATCGTCGATTTCGGTGCCGTACGGCATATGCTGGTTGATATGGCGATTAAAATAAGGAGCGCCCGGATGCTGACCTACCAGGCGGCATGGCGTAATGATCATGGCGGGAAAATGACTATCGAGTCGGCCGTGGCGCGTCTTAATGCTGTCGAGGCGGCAGGCACGGCCTCCCTCAATTGCGTACAGGTTCTTGGCGGCTACGGGTATGCACAGGAATATGACGCGCAGCGATATTTGCGCGATTCCCTTGTCATGTTGACGGGTGCTGAATCTGTTGAAACAATAAAGGAACGCATCGGCGAGAATCTCTCGCTGAGTTCAAGGGAATAAATTATGGCCCATACAAACAAGAAGTCTGTCGTTTATGAACCTATGAATTTCCCAAAATTAAAGGAAATTGAGCGCGATAACAGGAAAAGTCTTATCATAAACGCGGCCGAACGGGTGTTTACGCAACTGGCCTTCGATAAAGTAACGATGAGGCATATCGCCAAGGAAGCCGGTATTACCGCAACGGCAATTTACCGGTATTTTACCGACAAGCAGTGCCTTTACGCCGAGGCATACATTCGCAGCAATAACCGTTTGCTTGTCAGGATCATGGAAGAAATGAATGCGAGCAAGGATTTCCGTCTGGAAGAGATAACGATGATTATCATTGATCATTTCGCCAGGGAGGAGCAAAACCTGAAAATGCGCACCCACTTCATGATCGATGATACTTTAAACGATGAGGTCCTGAGCAGTATAAACGAAAGTTTTCGCGTATTCCTGATAGAAATCGTAAACTATTTCACGCGTTTTAATCCGGACAGCGATGTGCGCCTGCTGGCGCGAATGTATATCGCTTCACTCAATGGCCTGCTGATTACATTGCGCAAATATCCCGGCAAGAACCGTGAGGAGATAATCAAGCAAATGAGGACGAGCGGTTCGCTGCTGGCCGGCATGTTCAAGATGCAGATTTTGAAGAACCGATGACCGCTCATTAAAAAAAACTTGAAGAATTTGAATATCGGCTGTCGTAATAGTACCTTCAATGTCATGCGTTCGCGTCAGGATAGCGGCGGAAGGGGGCGGTATGTTTAAAAGATTGGAGGGATTTTTCTTAGGAAGTTATGCAACGGCAGGCATAGTTGTACAGAGAAAGTCAAAGACCTTCCTGTATATTGTATTGCTCATCAGCGCCACATTGATTATGACCACCGGTGTAATGCTCGGCCTGTCTGCCTACGCTCTTTTTTCCACGGAGTTTATCTCCCGCGCGAGCCTGATCGCGATCGGGATTGTGGGATTGGCATTCCTCAAGAGCGGACGCTATTATGCTGCCGCGAATCTGCTTCCCGTCGGCGCTACCGTGGCGATCGCCATTCAAATACTGTTGGGCAAGCATCAAACGGAACTTTCATTATTTATAAGTATTATCATCCCCTATCTTTTTATAATCTTCGCGGCGTTGATTGGCACCCGTGTTACGGTAATTGTCGTGGGTGTCATGACCCTCGCCCTTGGGGTGGGCGCTGTTATTCTGAGCGATACGATCGACGCAGCGGTCGCGAAAAAAATTATCGGCACACACTTCGCCCTTACCGTTTTTATCGTGATCCAGTGTTACGTGATTCTTCAAAACATAGGCTCGGCGATGAAGGAAATATCCGGAGAGATGGAAATAAATAAGGAGAAATCAGGCATCATTATCAAGCTTCTTGACAGCGTGCGGTCGCTGACTGTTTCACTGGCCTCATCATCGAACGAGCTGTCAACAACGGCAACGCAGTTCTCCGATAATGCTCAAACCCAGGCCTCCTCGGTCGAGCAGATGACCTCGGCGATGGAGGAGATGTCGGCGGGGATAGAGAACATCTCGGCAAACGCCGACTCGCAGAGCGGTGCGATGAGTGTTTTAATGACTAAAATGGCCGAGTTTACCGATACGATCATGGGGATGAAGGGAGAGGTGGAGTCCATGCATGAAAGGGTGCAGGCCATCATGAACTCGGCGCAGGTCGGTAATAAAAACCTCGGGCTGATGAACCAAAGCATGAGCAATATAGAAAGCAGCTCCGGCGAGATGACCGGTATAATAAATATTATCAATGATATCTCCGACCAGATAAATCTTCTATCCCTAAACGCGG
>JBFZEZ010000618.1:0-8605 GCA_041306585.1 Spirochaetota bacterium
ACCTTTTCTTCGGGGAGATGCAGTGAGTCACTGAGCATTTTTTTTACCCTCATGCCGATATCAATACTGACCCCTGCAATATAGATCCTCGCGGATACGATAGAACACTCCTCAAAAAAAACGGGGATGCGTCCTTCCTTGTGTTCTGAAGGATACATTCGTATCTCAACGCTCCCCCCGCCGGAACCATAAAACCCGAAGCGTTTTAAATGCCAGCTTCCATACAGTCCTGCATTCTCTAACATCGACAACATGGTCTCTTTAATGAATAACGGGCCTAGCGCAGACCCCGAGTGTGTAACACCTTCTAAATGGAGGATTGTGCGAAACTCCCCCCTGAAAAGGGCAGGCATGACAAACAATACTAGTTCAATAATTGAAGAAAATAGACCTGTTTTTAGAGTATAACTCCCCGGGGTGACCGGTAAAGGCTGGAAAATCAGACTTCCCCCGGCTGAGCTTATATGTCCGCATCTCATAGCTGAAATCATATGTGCAATATCATTGAAGATAGGTAAAAGACGGCTGTTTCTTTCTATAAATTTCGAGAAATCAGAGAATGTAGTTTGTTTGCAGGTTAAAAGTGAGAGAGACAGGGCCTGCCGAAGTCCAATCCAATCATAATTTTCGACAATAATAGTATTCATTCTAAAAAACCACAATTTTTATATAAAATCATAGATACTTTTATTAATTTTTTGTTGATTATAAAAAATATATGTGCTACTATTGTTATTATACTATTAAATGTCAAGGAGTTGGCCGATGAGCAATTTCAAACATGATAATCTTGAAATAATTTTGGAGAAAGGCCAAAAAAATAAAATTTTCTGGCGCGGAATCAGCGATAATAGGGACCCATACTCAATAATTGATGGTTATTTCACCAAAGTCCTGGATGAACTAAAGAATAAGGAACTGGAAATTGATTTCGTCGAACTCCAATATATGAATTCATCAACAGTTACGCCGATAATTAAACTCATTCGAGACCTCAATAATAACGCTGTAAAAACGACAGTTTTTTATGATAAAAATTTAAACTGGCAGCTGGCATCATTCAGGGCCCTTGAAACAATTGCAAAAACACTAAATCACATAACAATTAAAGGGAAATAATCGATAGCTCAGTACTTACCGCATATATTTTTTCAAAACTTCTGGAATATCGATCGTACCATCCGGTTTCTGGTAATTTTCCATCACCGCGGCCAAAGTACGGCCTGCGGCAAGACCGGAACCGTTCAGGGTGTGTAGAAAAGCAGGTTTCTGCCCTTTCCCCGGCCTATAGCGGATCTTCGCGCGGCGTGCCTGGTAATCAACAAAATTCGAACATGATGATATTTCAAGATAGCGGTTCATCCCCGGCATCCACACTTCAATATCGTAAGTTTTTGATGATGCTGCAGATGTATCTCCGCTCGACAGGAGGACTACGCGATAGTGAATGTTGAGCCGTTTAAGGACCTCCTCGGCGTTTGCAACCAGTTTTTCAAGCTCATCAAAAGAAGTCTCGGGCTCAACGAACTTGACCAGTTCAACTTTCTGAAACTGGTGTACGCGGACAAGCCCGCGAGTGTCCTTACCGGCAGCGCCAGCCTCTCGTCTGAAACATGAAGATTGCATGGTGACATACACCGGAAGATTTTCTTTTTCCAAGATCTCATCCCTGTACATGTTTGTCAGGGTCACTTCAGCCGTTGGGATGAGAGAGAGGCCGTCGCGTTCAATACGATAATATTCGTCACGAAATTTCGGAAATTGGCCGGTCCCGATCATACTGTCGTCATTAACAATGAACGGCCCGAATATTTCCTTGTAACCGTGTTCAGCAGTGTGAAGGTCGAGCATGAAGTTAATGATGGCCCTTTCAAGCTGTGCCGCAAGTCCGAGGTAAATATAGAAACGGGCCCCGGCGATTTTGACCCCACGCTCGAAATCGAGGATTCCAAGATCGACACCGAGATCAAAATGGGCTTTGGGTGCAAATGAAAAAGCCGGTTTTTCTCCGAAAGTCCGCATAACCACATTGTCGCTCTCATCCCTCCCTTCCGGGACTGATTCATTGAGTATGTTCGGCATCGATAGAAGGAGGTCTTCAAACTGGGTATTGAGCTCAGCCGCTTTATCTTCAATTGATTTTATTTCTTCGGCAAGCCCTTGTACCTGGGACATCAGGTCATCGGCGTTCTCTTTTTTCGCCTTGCGGTTGCCGATCTCCTTGGAGAGGCGGTTGCGTTTTTCACGAATTTCATCAGCCTTCCCGATAAGCGTGCGTCGTTCCTCGTCGAGCTTCTGCATTCCGGCAAGGTCAACCGCGTTATCCATATGTCTTTTTCGCAGGCTTGCGCGAACATCGTCAATGTTTTCGCGTATAAGTCGTGGGTCTATCATGGTATATCCTCAATAAATAATTTGTGAAATTACAGGATTATCACTTCTTCGAAATCCCTCGTGTGAAAATTTTAAGGGTTTCGGTCAGTTCCGCCTGCATCCCCTTGAACTGTTCCCCCTGAAACATAAAAAAATCATATCCCCTCATCGATTTAATCAGGGCCTTTGATGTAAGGGAGACATTGGGACAGACAAATATCCCGTCTCTTATACCGTCATGTATAATCGTCTCAATGATATTCAGTTCCTCAGGGATGTAATCACCCAGGGCATTCATGACAAACGGATAACGGGCAAAAAATTCTTCAATGACCAACCTGTAGAATTTGCCGAGTTCATTGATCTTTTTTGCACGGGCGATGCCGAATGCTTCAAGTTTTTTGTGCGGGTCTGCTTCACTATCGACCGCTTTTTTCAGGGCATCAATGAGCTGACGTCCTTCATAATTGACAACGGCTTTGATTATTTCTTCGCGGTTTTCAAAGTAGTGATACAGGGCTGCTTTGGTTTTATTGAGGGTTTTCGCGATTTCTTCGGTGCTTGATTTTTTAAAACCGAATCTGGATATAATTTCTCGCGTCTTCATAACGATTTCATTTCTTACATCTTCCCGTTTGTTCACCTCTTTAATGACCATTTGTTTCACTTGTATCCGTTTGTGCGATTATATTTTTATTACCATTTATTGAAAATAATTCCAAAAGTCAAGATTTATAAAATGCGGGAATCATAAAAATTGATGAAAAAATACCTTTTTAAATAAAAAATGCTTGAAATAAATACAGGGGTAATTTTAACATTTGAACAATTTGACAAAACGTTCAAATGTTAAAATTATTAAGGCGGTACATATGGGTTCCATCCTTGACATGCTCACATCACCGGCGGATGTTAAAATCCTTGGCAACGGCGATCTCGAACTCCTGGGCGGCGAGATACGCGAATTCCTGATTGAGACTGTGACCAGTAACGGCGGTCATCTAGCCTCAAGCCTCGGGGTCGTGGAACTCACCATGGCGCTGCACCGGGTCTTCGAGACACCCCGCGACAAAATAATCTGGGACGTCGGGCACCAGTGCTACAGTCATAAAATCATTACAGGACGACGTTGCGATTTCTCAACCCTCCGCCAGTTCCAGGGGCTTTCAGGCTTTCCCGACAGAAACGAGAGCCCGCACGATTCCTTTGGAGGCGGCCATGCGGGTACATCGATTTCAGCGGCCCTGGGCATGGCCGTTGCACGCGATCTTGATCAGGAGAACCATAATGTCATTGCCGTCATAGGCGACGGTTCCATGGGCGCCGGTATGGCTTTTGAAGCCGTCAATCATGCCGGTCATCTGGGATCGCGGCTCATTATCGTACTCAATGATAACGGCATATCAATTTCACCCAGGATAGGCTCATTGTACCATCTCCTGAACTCGGTGCGTTTTAATCCGTGCTATGAGGCGACCAAGCGTGAATTCAGGAAAGGAATAACCAGGCTCCCCTATGGGTCAATCTTCTTCGATATGACAAAAAAAATCAAGAAACATTTTAGCGATATAGTCTTTCCGCCGTCGGTTTTTAAGGACCTCGGTTTTACCTACCTCGGGCCGATTGACGGTCATGACATCGACCAGCTCGAAGCGGCATTACTGCGCGCCCGTGATTTCGAGTCTAAACCTGTGATAGTCCATGTCATGACAACAAAGGGGAAGGGATATACTCCCGCCGAAACAAATTCAATCAAGTATCACGGGGTATCGCCAAGGGTATCAAGAAAAACAATCGTCCCCTCTTATAACGAAGTCTTTGCGAGGACCCTCACTGAAATCATGTCGAACAACAAAAAAGTCGTGGCAGTGAGCGCTGCAATGCTCGAAGGGACATGTCTGACCTCGGTGCAGCAGATGTTCCCCGACCGTGTGTTCGACGTGGGAATATGCGAACAGCATGCTGTGACATTTGCAGCCGGCCTCGCCGCCGAAGGGTATATCCCTGTGGTTGCAATTTATTCCACGTTCCTGCAGCGGTCTTATGACCAGATCGTCAACGATGTATGTTTGCAGAAACTCCCGGTTATATTCGCGGTAGACAGGGCGGGTATAGTCGGTGATGACGGAAAAACCCACCAGGGTATGTTCGACCTTTCATACCTGCGCAGTATCCCGGAGCTGACCCTCTGCTCGCCAAAGGATGGCGCTGAATTGCGCGACCTCCTCCACGCAGCAGTATCCGCGGGGTCCCCGTTCGCGATCAGGTTCCCGCGGGGGTCGGCAATCTCCACCCCGTCAGCGGATGCAGGTGAACCGATTTTTGCGGCGACTGGCGAGCTGCTCCGACAGGGGAGAGACGCGGCCCTGATTGCAATCGGTTCTGCCGTTCACCCGAGCCTGGAGGCGGCTGAAATGCTTTCAGCCCAGGGGATCGACTGCAGTGTTGTCAATGCGCGTTTCGTCAAGCCCCTGGATGAATCACTGATACTCGAAATCGTACGTGAAACAAAACACGTATTCACGATAGAAGAAAATACCGTAACTGGAGGATTCGGAAGCGCGGTTCTGGAACTCCTTTCACGGGAAAGAATTTTCAATATTCCAATTACTTGTATCGGTCTTCCTGATGAATTCATCGCGCACGGCCCTCAGGAACATCTCAGATCACTCTTTGGCCTCAATGCCGCCGGGATCGCTGACACAATACAGAAAGCCATGCGCGTTCCCATGGAAATATTTTAGGCCAGAAGGGGGCCGGAGAGCGATAGCGATGATATTTCTTTTTTTCAAGGAGAACAATACATGCAATTACCACATGTCTTCAATAGATACCGATCGATAGTGGATGCCGAACTTAAGTCCCTGCTGAAACCCCAGGGATCAGCCCTTTACACAATGATGCGCTACCATTTAGGATGGGCCGATGAACACGGCAGGGAAATAAAAAACGCTTCAGGGAAAGCCCTGCGTCCGACACTCTGCCTTCTCGCCTCATACGCTGTAGGCGGCAATCAGATGGCCGCCCTCCCCCCGGCTGCAGCGGTTGAACTTGTGCACAACTATTCCCTCATTCATGACGACATCCAGGACGATGACGCCGAGCGGCGACACAGGCCCACAGTCTGGAAAATCTGGGGAAAACCGCAGGGAATCAACGCAGGGACCGGAATGAGGATCATCGCGAACCAGGCCCTGCACCGCGTGCGCTATGCCGGCCTCTCAGCGGAAAAATATTCAGCCATGCAGACCATCCTTGACCAGGCAACGCTCCGCCTGATCGAAGGTCAGTACATGGACATCGATTTTGAAACCCATTTCGACATCACCGTAGATGATTACATCGAAATGATTTCAGGAAAAACCGCCGCACTCATTGCATGTTCGCTTGAGCTCGGCGCTCTGTCCGGATGCGATAACCCGACAACAATTGAGCATTTCAAAAAGCTGGGGGAACACCTCGGCATCGCCTTTCAGGTGCGGGATGATATACTCGGGATATGGGGTGATGCGCATGAAATCGGGAAGGCGATCGGGAACGATATTGTACGGAAAAAGAAGTCGCTTCCGATTATCTTCGCCCTCACCCATGGAGACAAAGCATTGCGCAATTCCCTGATCACATTATATGAACAGGATGAAATGGATCCGGGTGCAGTACAAAAAGTCATAGACCTGCTGGATGACTTACAGACGAAAGATTACATTCAGCGCATGGTGCTTGTTAACTGTGAAAAAGCACATGAAATTGTAAATCAGTTAACGATAGAAAATCAGGCAGCGGACGAATTACGCTCCGTCATTGATTTTTGCGTTGTCAGAAATTATTAAACAGGAAGGAATAAGATGAACGTACTCACAGCAAGGGCCGGGGCCCACCGCCGGAGAAAACTGGAACACCTTGACATTTCGCTGAACAAACCGGTCGAATATACACATATCACAAACGGTTTTGATAAATACACATTCGTCCATCAGCCGCTCCCTGAAATCGACCTGGCGGAAGTCGACTGCAGCACGCATTTTTTCGGTAAACCGCTAAACGCGCCGCTGCTGATATCATCAATGGTAGGTGGGGTGGACGAAGCCGGAATTATCAACAGGAACCTCGCCGAAGCAGCCCAGACGCTCGGAATCGCGATGGGGGTCGGATCGCAGAGATGTGCACTAGACGATGATATCTTACGGTCGAGTTTCAATGTACGCACCGTCGCGCCCGACATCCCTTTGTGTGCGAATATCGGCGGGATACAGCTGAATTACGGATATGGCATTGAAGAGTGCCGCAGGGCCGTTGACATGATTGAAGCTGATGCCCTTATCCTCCACCTGAATCCACTCCAGGAAGCCCTGCAAAGCGGGGGGAACACGAACTTCGCTGGTCTGGCCGCAAAGATTGAAAAAATATGCCGCACACTGCCGGTTCCCGTTATTGCCAAGGAGGTATGCTTCGGAATATCCCACGATGCCGCCCGGATGCTGATAAACGCCGGGGTCAGCGCTATAGACGTTGCCGGGGCAGGCGGGACCTCCTGGAGCGAAGTTGAAAAATTCAGGACTGCTCCGGGAATATCGCATAACATCGCGGCTGCTTTCTCATCATGGGGGATCCCCACCGCCGATTCAGTCCGCATGGCGAGAATGGCTGCCCCTGGGACCATGATCATAGCAAGCGGCGGGATGAGAACAGGCATAGAAGCGGCAAAGGCACTGGCTATTGGCGCCGACCACTGCGGTATAGCCCTCCCGCTTCTTAAGGCCGCATTCATTTCCGCAGAAGCCGTAATGGACGTCATCAGAGAGATGATCGAGGTGCTAAGGATCACGATGTTCTGCATCGGGGCTAAAAATATATCAGAACTACATTCCACTCATCACATGCTTAAAACAACAGGAGGACACTATGACAGTACCGCATATCCAAACCAATGAAACACCATTGGCTGCCCACAGTATGATTTCCGGTTCTGAAGAGAAACGTTTTTCATTCGTCGATCCTTCCCGCAGGGTCCTTCTCGTATCACATTGCCTACGGCCAACTTCCCACTGCAAGGCAAAAACAACCGGGAACGGGCTCGAATGCGCGTCATGCGACCCGTCATGCCAGGTAAACATGCTTAGGGAAACCGCCCTCAACCTCGGATACCAGGGGGTATGCATAGCGCCGGGGGGATCGCTTGCCCTGAGGTACGTAAAAGAAACGTCCCCGCTCGGCATTGTTGCAGTAGCCTGCAGCAAGGAACTTGATGAAGGGATCGGCCGGGTCAGAGCCCTAACCGGCGATGCGGCGGGGATGATACCACCGATCGTCATAATCCCCCTTACCCGCGAGGGATGTGTCGATACACAGGTCGATATGAATTATGCCATGAGTATGATTTCACTCGGTTGTCCTGCAATCGAACCGTAACCGGACCTGAAAAAAAAGGGAGCTGTCTTATGAAATTAAAAAGCTACGCGAAGATAAACCTCACCCTTGACATTTTGCGCAAGCGGGAGGATGGCTACCATGAGCTTGAAACAGTACTTCAGCATGTCGAACTGCATGATGAAATAACAATTCATGCCATAACCGAAAACGCGGTCATTGTCGGATGCAATTTCCCGGGACTCGACGACAAAAAAAACATATGCTTTAAAGCCGCCAGGCTCATGAAAGACCGCTTTAACATTTCATCAGGTGTCAAAATTTCAATCAATAAAAACATACCCGCGGGCGCAGGTTTGAGCGGTGGAAGCGGCAACGCCGCTGCAGTCCTGAGGGGCATGAATACGATTTTTGATCTCAAAGCGACCCGCGAAGACTTGTCCTCAATCGGCAGGGATCTGGGTATGGATGTCACATTTCACCTTCACGGCGGAACATGCCGAGGAAGGGGAAGGGGTGAAATTATCGAACCGATAAAACCCCTCCCCGAGCATTACATTGTCATTGTATACCCCGGCTTTCCGATCAGCACACCTGAGGCGTATTCTCACCTTTCGTATAACGATATAGGCGAAATATATAGTACTGAAGATTTTACCAGAAATTATAATCTCAAACATCTCCACAACGATTTTGAGTATTCAATCCTGACTGCATACCCGGAACTAAAGACAGCCAGGAGGCTGCTTGGCCGCAGGTCCCTTCTCTCGGGATCGGGCTCATGCGTTTTCGGGATATATAAAAGGTTCGAAGTGGCAGAAGCGTATTACCGCAGGCTTAAAAAAAGGTACAGTGACGTTTTCCT
>JBFZEZ010000619.1:0-2506 GCA_041306585.1 Spirochaetota bacterium
GGGTTCGCCCACAGAGAGTCCTCCGATCGCGTAGCCGGTGAAATTGTACTCGAGTAATTTTTCCGCGCATTCTTCCCTGATATTTTTATAAACGCTTCCCTGGATGATGGCGAAGAGCGCCTGTTTTTCCATATCGAAAGTATTTTTCCAGTAAGCGTGAGAAATCCCGGCCCAGCTTAGGGTCCTGTCAACCGCGTTTTTTGCCTCGTGCTCAGTCACGGGATAATGGGCGCACTGATCCAGAACCATCATAATATCCGAACCGATTACCCTTTGTATATCAAGAACTTTTTCAGGCGAAAAAAAGTGTCTCGAGCCGTCAAGATGCGACTTGAATTCAACTCCGTTATCGTGGACACTGCACAGATCTGACATGGAAAAAACCTGAAAGCCGCCGGAATCTGTTAGAATGGGTTTGTGATAGTTCAGAAAGTTATGAAGACCGCCCGCTTTTGCAAGAAGCTCGGTCCCGGGGCGTATGTATAAATGATATGTATTGGAAAGGATTATATCAAAACCGATCTCTTCGATATCCCTTATTGAGAGCGCCCGTATCGCGCCCCGTGTAGCAACAGGCATGAAAACAGGAGTGTCAACCGGTCCGCGGATGGTCGTAAAGGTTCCGGCCCTGGCGCGGCATGAGCTGTCTTTGTGAGTGATTCTAAATTTCAATTCTGGTTCCGACTTGAATGTTAACATCGCTGCCGTTGCGCAGGTTTACCATGGATTCAATATTCAATTTGATAACCAGTATATTGATTTCCAGACCAATTATGTAGGCGGGGATGACATATCCAGGGTGGAATTTGTTTTTTGTAATAAAGCTGATTGATCCAACCTCCGGTGAGCCGGTCGTGGACAGTGCCGTGAAATCCTTGCTTAAAAGTTTGCCGGTGCCGTCAAACTCTATATCAAAAAAACCAAAATTGCCGGTCAGACCGAAACCTGTATAGAGGCTGAAGAAGTAGAATATATCGATATATCCTATTACCTGCGTGGTGATAGAAAATACCGACCATTCAATAATGGCATTATATGTTCCGTCGAATTGCATATCTATATTTTGAGGCGCCCCGCTGATTTGTACAGTTGAATCGGAAAGATCCTGCTTGTAATCGCCGCTCAGGTTGAATCTCCCGTACATCATATCCCCGCCGAGTGAGACGGTTATACCGCTGAATTCGAGCAGAAGAGGCAGAAGCGGGACATTTTTGACAATGTTGTATCTTACTTTTGCGCCGAAAGAATACATTATATAGTCGTCAAGGCTCGCCGGCTCACTGCTGTCTGATGAATCCGTGTTTGCCTCTTCTTGTGCCTTGCCTGTAGACAATCCCGGATCATACACATTTTTGCTGAGATAGAAGAACTTACCCAGCACATCAAAGCCATTCCCGATCCCCATGCCGAAGTGGCCTACAACGTTTGGCATGATCATCGGCCAGGTGCCATTCTTCTCCTCCTCGGTTGTGTCCTTGTCAAAATATTTCATGTTGGTGCAGCCGGCCCCGGCCGCGATGCCAAGTTCAAAGTGCGGGAGACTTCCAAGGTATGCTTTTCCCACCGGGTAGCCGAGCAGATTTGCCATAGAGAACGCATCGGCCACAAAGGGGCCGTTTCTTTTTGCGGTGTTATCAAAATCATTTAGTATGCTGGTATAGGCCGAATCGAAATTTTCTATCTCTGATGCCAGTCCGGTAGTTGTTAATACTATTTCCGAATAGGATATATTGATGAAAAAGAAGTTGAAAAAAGATGATATTAATAATATTACGATTGGGTTTTTCATTTTTTTAAAAAAGCCTGACCCGGCTGATTAAAAATATTTAAATTGATTACATGTCAATCAATTTACAATTGATATAATATATAATTAATAATCTTCTGTCAATGCAATTACTATTAAGGGAAAAAGTATTTTGCCGCACTATATTCAGTTATTTATAGTTTACGGATGGATTCATCAAATCATATAAACAGCGGTTTTCCGGGCGGCAGTGTTAATCGGTGAGTATTAACGGTCCTTTTTCCGTTACCGCGATAGTATGTTCAAATTGTGCGGAGAGCTTTCCGTCTGCGGTTACCACAGTCCATCCGTCTTCAAGCACCTCAACGTCGTAAACGCCTTCATTTACCATTGGTTCAATCGCTAGAACCATACCCGCTTTTATTATTTTCCCCTTTCCTCTTTTACCGTAGTGTGGTATTCCCGGATGTTCGTGTACGGCAAAGCCTACGCCGTGGCCGGTGAAATCCCTGACAACGCTGAACCCGTTCTTTTCAACATATTCCTGTATGACGGCGCCTATATCGCCGACTCTCGCGCCTGGATATAACAGCTTAACCGCCTTATTTAAAGATTCTTTTGTAACTGATAAAAGCCTGGCTGCGTTCTGTGAAATCGGTGATACGGCGAAGGTATAACACGCATCTGCAAAATAGCCGTTTTTGACCACCCCGATATCTATTTTTACAATATCGCCCTTTTTAATCTTTTTTTTCTTTA
>JBFZEZ010000620.1:0-2521 GCA_041306585.1 Spirochaetota bacterium
GCATAAAGGAAAGAGTCCAGTCATTCATGCATGATGCGGAAGAGGAATTATACAAACTCGGCATCCCGGCGAAGACCCGTCACAACGAGGTGGCGCCGAGTCAGTTCGAAATAGCCCCTATTCACGAAGAGGCAAACCTGGCTGTTGACCACAACCATCTTATTATGGACACCCTTAGGCAGGTTGCACTCCGCCATAATCTTGCATGCCTGCTCGCGGAAAAACCCTTTGCCGGCATTAACGGCTCAGGAAAACATGTAAACTGGTCGCTCACTACCGACGACGGCATCAACCTCTTTAACCCGGGTGACACTCCGCAGGACAACATCCAGTTTCTTCTGTTCCTCACCGCGACGATCAAGGCCGTTTACAAACACGCAGACATACTCCGCGCGGCGGTCGGTTCTGCCGGTAACGACCACAGGCTCGGGGCAAACGAAGCGCCCCCGGCGATCATATCGATCTTCCTCGGGGAACAGCTCTCACGGATCCTCGGCGATATCGAGAAAGGGACGATAAGCAAGGCGACTGACGCCGCCATCATCGACCTCGGCATTTCCGCGCTCCCCATTGTGAGCAAGGACAATACCGACAGGAACAGGACGTCTCCCTTCGCATTCACCGGCAACAAGTTTGAATTCAGGGCGGTGGGTTCATCCCAGTCGATTTCGTTTCCGGTGACCATCCTGAACACCATAGCGGCTGAAAGCATCGATGAGATCTATGCGAAGCTTGAACCCAAAAAAGGAAACCTCAAACAGGCTGCAATCGACCTCATATGCGAAGAGATGAAGACAATAAAGGCCGTGCTGTTTGACGGCAATAACTACTCTGAAGAATGGCACAAGGAAGCCGAGCGAAGGGGCCTCCCGAACCTCAAGACAACTGCCGATGCCCTTCCGGCGCTCGTCACTAAAAAAGCCCTCGGCCTCTTTGAGAATTACAAAGTCTTGTCAAACGTGGAATTGAAATCGCGGTATACCATCCGCTGTGAAAAATTCATAAAAGAGGTCGAAATCGAGGCCAAGTCACTGACCAGCATGGTTTCAAACCAGATAATCCCTGCGGGGCTTAAATACCAGCAGCTTCTGGCCGAATCCATCAGGTCGACCTCGAAGGTCCTCGGAGACGAATTTGACCTTTCGGCGCAGACCGATCTCCTGAAAAAAGTCAGCGGATTGATCAGCTCGGTCCAGAAATCGGTCATCGATTTGAAATCGAAATATGAATCGGTCCATGGGAATGACCTGCAGCATCACGCTGATTATTTCAGTGTCACGGTTCGTCCGCTGATGCTCGAGCTCCGCAAGTCAGTTGATGAACTCGAGACGCTTGTTGACGATGAGATGTGGCCGATGCCGAAATTTTGGGAGATTTTGTTTATCAGCTGATAAAGTATTTTTTCATCAATACGAATTTTCAAGTAGGGACGCAAGATTGTGCGTCCCTACTTGTTTTTTTTCTTCTTAACAAGGGTTGATTTCCCGGTTTGTCGTGAACCAAGGACAATCAATATTTCTCTATAGCGGGAAAAATGCTCCTTTAATTGTTGATCAATACGTCTATTAATGTCCATATATGCTTATAAATATATAACTAAAGTTACATATGAAAGTAATTTCAGTTAATACTTTTTTTACATGATTGTCTTTTTTTTAAACTTCTGATCAGGGATTGAAACATCTTTCTTTACAGCCTTGACCAACTCAACGGGAATCGGCCCCGGTGCGCCGCTCCCCGCCTCCAGAAAAAGCATACTCATTCCAATCTATTGATTCTTTAAAACCCTATATTATTGAGCTCAGACTGATGCAGAGTTTTTCAAATATGCATCCAATTGCTCCACAAAAGAATAACAGTTATATTTGTCAATTTTTATGTGCTATTAAATCATTGGATTCTTGATTCACGTTTAGCGAAAATGAATTCTCATTTTCACGGGAATGGAATGGATAGGTGCCAGTTGAAAATGACCTATTGAGAATTTGCTTACCTTTTACCCGAGTTTAAAAATGCCCCCCCCGAAATAACTTGACAATCAAACTCTCATTCTTAGTATTTCCCAAACCATGCCTTTGAAATACTTTTTTTAAAATAAATGCAATAAGGACCACAATTATGATTGAACGATATTCCCGAAAAGAAATTGCCGATATATGGGAGCTCGAAAATAAATTTAAAATCTGGCTCGATATCGAAATCGCTGCGTGCGAGGTCCAGGCTGAATACGGCATCATCCCTGCCGATGACCTTACAACGATTAAGGAAAAGGCGTCATTTAAGGTTGAGCGCATTCTTGAGATTGAAAATCAGGTACACCACGATGTGATCGCGTTTCTGACTGCGGTCGGTGAAAACGTCGGGCCGGCGAGCAGATATATTCATTACGGCCTCACTTCAAGCGATATCGGGGATACGGCGCTGTCGATACAGCTCCGCCAGTCAGGCCAGATACTTCTGCAGGGGCTTGAAAAGCTTATCGCGGCCCTCAAAAAAAACGCACTCACCTACAAGGATACAC
>JBFZEZ010000621.1:0-2710 GCA_041306585.1 Spirochaetota bacterium
ATACTGAACTGTCCTTATCTAGACTTGTTTGTGTGGAAATCAATATGATTGAGGGTTAGGAAAGTGGCTGCTAATGATATTGCGCGGGTATATGCATCTTCACTTGTTGAAATAGGGCAGGAAAAGAACATTCTGGACCAATTGGCCGAAGAAGTGCAATTTTTATCAGAACTCTTTATATCTGACAGTGATTTTAGATTATTTCTAACCTCACCTGGCATGGCGAAAGAAGCAAAAAAAGATTTCATAAAGAAGATTTTTACCGGGAAATTATCGGAACACATTATCAACTTCATGAATTTACTTATTGAAAATGACAGGATGTCATTCTTAGGTAAAATTTATGAGGCATTGCGATCCATTGCCGACGATGTTTTGAAACGAAAAAGGGTTACAGTCGTTACACGGTTCGATCTGGATGAAGCGACATATGCTACCATTAAAACTTCCCTGGAAGAGAAGTATAAAAAAGAAATTATAATTACTCAAGAAATTGATGAGAATATACTGGGTGGAATTATTATAAAGATGGATGACATAGTTATTGACGGGTCCCTAGCCAGGGATCTTAAAAATATTAGGAAGAATCTTTTAATTAGTAAAGTCAGGAGTGATGTGGCTTATGAAGATTAAAACTGAAGAAATTAAATCGATCATAAAAAAGGAGATACTGGGATATAAGTCTGAACTCGATATTAGCGAAGTTGGTACCGTAATAGAGGTCGGAGATGGTATAGCCCGTATCCATGGTCTTGGAAACGCGATGTCAGGTGAGATGCTTGAGTTTTCCAATGGCGTTCAGGCGATGGTGCTTAACCTTGAAGAGGATTCAATCGGTGCCGCAATCCTCGGGGATTATCTGGAAATACATGAAGGTGATTCTGTAAAAAGACTCAATCGGGTTCTTGCAGTACCCGTCGGCGAGGAAGTTCTCGGCCGCGTTGTCACCCCCCTTGGTATTCCAGTAGACAATAAAGGGCCGATAAATTTTTCAAAAATGCGCCCTCTGGAATTTCTTGCTCCCGGTATCGCTGACAGGCAGCCGGTAAAAGAACCCCTTCAAACAGGTATAAAATCTGTTGACTCGATGACGCCAATCGGCCGGGGACAGCGGGAGTTGATCATCGGCGACAGGAAAACAGGCAAAACAGCAATCGCAATAGATGCGATTATCAATCAAAAAGGAAAAGGCGTTATCTGCGTTTATGTGGCTATTGGGCAGAAAGCCTCCACGGTTGCGGCAGTTGTTGAAAAACTTCAGGCTCAAGGTGCAATGGATTATACCATTGTCGTTGTAGCCAATGCTTCAGATCCGGCGCCCCTTCAATACATCGCACCGTATGCAGGTGCAGCAATGGCTGAATACTTCATGTATGAGAAAAAAGGACATACCCTTTGTGTATATGATGACCTTTCAAAACAGGCCAATGCATATCGTGAACTTTCACTTCTTCTCAGAAGGCCTCCTGGTCGTGAAGCGTATCCCGGCGATATTTTTTATTGTCACTCCCGTCTTCTCGAAAGGGCCGCAAAACTCTCTGATGAGCTTGGCGGTGGGAGTTTGACCGCGCTTCCGATCATTGAAACACAGGAAGGTGAGGTTTCGGCATATATACCTACAAATGTTATTTCGATAACCGATGGTCAGATATATCTTCTTCCGAACCTTTTTGCATCAGGCGTACGTCCTGCAGTCGATGTCGGTATCTCGGTATCACGCGTTGGCGGGAACGCACAGATCAAAGCGATGAAAAAATATGCTGGTTCGCTCAGGCTTGATCTTGCTCAATTTCGTGAACTCGAAGCATTTGCACAGATGGGTACAGAACTTGATGCTGCAACACAGCGTCAGCTTGATCGCGGTATTCGTCTTGTTGAAATTCTGAAACAGGGTCAATATGTGCCAATGGCAGTTGAAGAACAGGTTGCAATTTTGTTCGCAGGTACGCAGGGTCTTGTTGACGAAGTCCCGGTAAACAAAATAAAGGATTTTGAGATCAAATTTATTCGGTTTTTGAAAGAAAACCATGCGTCTATCCTTAGCGAGATCTCAAGTACTGGCGTTCTCTCAAGTGATGAAAAATTGCGTGAGATTACAAAAGAATTTGTGAAGAGTTATCTGAATAGATAATACAAAAATTTTGCATAAAGGTATACGGTTGTGGCAAATCAAAGGGACATAAAACGCAGAATAAAGTCGATTACAAATACAAAGAAGATAACCAGCACGATGGAAATGGTTTCGACGGCCAAGATGAAAAAAATTCAGACACGTCTTGAATTGTCGAAACCATACGGGAAAAGTGTAAATGATGTAATTGCAAACTTGTTGTCTTCCGGAATTCCCCATGAGCATTCCCCGTTATTCCAGGCTGTTTCAAATCCGACCAGGATTCTCATCCTTTCAATAACGGGTAACAGGGGTTTGTGCGGAAGCTTCAATGCAAATGTCATTTCAAAATCAATGAATTTTAAAGATGAGTTAATGGCAGAAGGAAAAGAAGTTCTCCAGTATGTGATCGGTAAAAAAGGGATCAATTACTTGAACTTCATTAAGGAACCGTTGTTTAAAAGTACAATAAACAATGAAGATAAATTAAGTTTTGAGGATGCTGCACATCTTGGAGAAGAATTAAAAAATCTTTTTTTGAGCGGTGAGGTCCACGAAGTGTATATTTCCTACACCAAGGTAATTACATCATTCTCACAG